>NZ_JBSFJC010000096.1:0-33083 GCF_053597855.1 Kitasatospora sp. NPDC001225 | reverse complement strand
CCTCCGGTGCCTCCCGGTCGCGGGGCCGTCCACCGCCGTCGCAGGAGCCCGGAGCCCGGAGCCAGGAGCTCGGAAACCGGACCCGGAAGCAGGAGCCCGGAGCCCAGAACCTGGAAAACCGGACCCAGGAGCCCCCGGAGCCACGGCTCAGCCGATGGAGCGGGGCAGGCGGGTGGTCAGGTACAGGATGGTGAAGGACCCGAGGAGCTGGATGCCCAGGCAGAGGGCGAGCGCGCGGTCCATGCCGAGGACGGGGGAGAGGGAGAGGTAGAGGGTGCCGAGGGTGGCGACGCCGAGCGCGAGGCTGGACTGCTGGCCGGTGGCGAGGACGCCGCTGCCGACGCCGGCCCGGGCGGCGGGCACCTTGGCGAGGACGACCCGGAACAGCGGGGTGCCGATCAGGCCCTGCCCGATGCCGGCGAGGGCGACGCCCGGGGCCATCCGCAGCGGGGAGAAGTGCGACCAGTCGGCCAGGACGGTCAGGGCGAGGGTGGCGAGGCCGGCGGCCTGGACGACGGCGCCCGCGCTGAGCACCCGGCTGCCCCAGCGGCCGATCAGCCGCGGGCCGGCGAGCGAGGCGGAGAAGTAGCCGACGGCCATCGGGACGAGTGCCCAGCCGGCCGCGACCGGGCCGAGCCTGAGGCCCTGCTGGAGGGCGACCGCGATGACGAACATGAAGCCGCCGAAGCCCGCGAAGTAGGGGAGCGCGATGCCGAGGCCGCGCCGCATCTCCGGGATGCGCAGCAGGGACGGCGGCACCAGCGGGGTGTCCCCGCGCCGCTCGGCGCGCCGCTCGACGACACCGAAGGCGACGGCGAAGACGGGGAACAGCGCCAGCAGCACCCAGGACCAGAGCGGCCAGCCGGCGGCCCGGCCCTCCATCAGCGGGACGAGCAAGGAGAGCAGCGTGGCGGTGAGCAGGACGGTGCCGGGGACGTCGACCCGGGCGGCCGTGGTGGACCGGCTCTCCGGGACGTAGCGGACCGCGAGCACCACGGCGAGCAGCGCGAACGGCACGTTCAGCAGGAACACCGAGCGCCAGCCGGTGCCGAACAGGTCGGCGGCGACCAGTATCCCGCCGAGCACCTGCCCGATCACCACCGAGATCCCGCCGACGGCGCCGTAGACGCTGAGCGCGCGGCCGCGCCGGGCGCCCTCGGTGGCGGCGGTGATGGTGCCGAGCACCTGCGGGATCAGCAGCGCGGCCGAGGCGCCCTGGGCGGCCCGGGCGGCGACCAGGGACCACGCGCCGGGGGCGAGGCCGCAGGCCAGCGAGGTGAGGGCGAAGGCGACGGCGCCGATGACGAAGAGCCGGCGACGGCCGTAGCTGTCGCCGAGGCGTCCGCCGAGGACGAGCAGGACGGCGAAGGCGATGCCGTAGCCGGCGGCGACCAGTTCCAGGACGGCGGGTCCGGCGGCCAGGTCGTGGTCGATGGTGGGCAGGGCGACGTTGACGATGAAGAAGTCGAGCATCGGCAGGAAGGCGCCGAGCAGGACGGTGACCAGTCCGGCGGTGCCGAGGGTGGCGGCGGGACCGGTGGAGCCGGTGGCGGGACCGGCAGGACCGGTGGAGCCGGCCGGCCCGGTGCCGGAGGTACGGGCGGCCGCGGTGCCCGGGGTGGTGGCGGCGCGGCTCGATGCGGGGGCGACGGTGAGTGGTTGGGTCACGGGTCCTACGATCCGCCGCGCCGTACCCTGGTACCAGAGTGTGGTTATCCAGGTATAAGAAGTACCTGGCAACAGGCTTACGGCTGGCGCATGCTGGGGAGCATGAGCCTGATGACCCCCGCCGCGCAAGACGCCGCGCACAGCGCCGCACAGCGCCGGAGCGCCCCCGGCGACGCCCGTCGGCACGAGCTGGCCGCGTTCCTGCGCAGCCGTCGCGAGCGCCTCGGGCCCGAGCAGGTGGGCCTGCCGATGACCGGCCGCCGCCGGACACCGGGGCTGCGCCGGGAGGAGGTCGCCCAGCTCGCCGCGGTCGGGGTGACCTGGTACACGTGGCTGGAGCAGGCGCGGGACATCCAGGTGTCGGCCCAGGTGCTGGACGCGGTGGCCCGGGCGCTGCTGCTGGACCCGAGCGAGCGCGCCCACCTGTTCACCCTGGCCGGCACGGACGACCCGGCGCCGGTGAAGGAGTGCCCCTCGGTGACCCCGAGCGTGCGGCTGCTGCTGGAGCGGCTGGCGCCGTACCCCGCCGTGGTGCTCAACTCCCGCTACCAGGTGCTGGCGTACAACGCCCAGTACACCGCGGTCGTCGGCGACCTCGACCGGATGGCTCCCGAGGACCGGAACCTGATGTGGATGGCGTTCACGCCCTCGCAGTTCCGCGAGGTGCTGATCGACTACCGCACCGAGCGCCTCGGCATGGTGGCCCGGTTCCGTTCGGCGATGGCCGACCACAGCTCGGAGCCGGCCTGGAAGGCGCTGCTGGCCCGGCTGCTCAAGGCCTCTCCGGACTTCGCGGAGGTCTGGCAGCGGCACGACGTGATGCGGCCGGGCAACGGGATCAAGCGCTTCCAGGTGCCGGACGTCGGGCTGCTGCGCTGCGAGTACACCAACTTCTGGCTCAGCCCGCAGCTGGGGACACGGATGATCACGTACACCCCGCTGGACGACGAGACCCGCGCGCTGATGGACCGCCTGCCCACCGGGGCCTAGGGAGTTCCTCGGGCTCGTGTCGGCCGGGCGGCGTCGACGTGCCTCAGCCCCGTACCGCCGCGTCCCGCCCGAGCCGCAGGCACACCACGGCGAGCGGCAGTTCTATGCAGGAGGCCATGACCAGCGCGGCGAGCACCGCGTGGCCCGGCCCGGCGCAGGCGATGTCGGCCAGCGCGTCCCCGGTGAGCAGCAGGGCCACCGCCGCGCCCGCCCACAGCGCGGCGGGGCTGCGGCGGCGCAGCAGCGCGTCCAGCGAGAGCAGGGCGGCGAACTCGGTGAGGTCGAGCACGACCCACGGGGTCTCGTGGCAGACGGCGAGGACCGCCAGCCAGGGCAGCAGCGCGACCGCGGCCAGGACCGGGACCTGGGCGAAGCGCGCGGGCAGGACGGACGAACGGGCGGGGCCGAGGGCAAGGGCGAAGGTGCCGCTCACGCCGCACCCCGGCCGCGCTCCCGGACCCGCTCCAGCGGCAGCCGCTCGGCGGCCCCGCCCGCCGTGTGCTCGACCCGCACCGCGTCGAACGGCCCCTCGGCCCAGGCGACCCAGAACCGGTCGGCCACCGTGACAGCCTCGGCCGTCGAGCACACCCGGCGGAACGGCCGCCGCCCGGTGAACACCACCGCGGGCGCCGTGCCGTCGGCCGCCAGCCGGCCCCAGGCCAGCACGTGCCGGCTCCGCCCGGCGGAGGGGCAGTGCCGGGCCCCGCGCAGCAGGTGCGGGGTGAGCCGGGCGGCGACCAGGACATCGGCCAACTCCCCGTACTGGTACAGCTCCAGTGCGGCGCGGCCGCGGCCGGACGCGACGCAGCGGACCGACCAGGGGCCGGCTCCGGCGGGCAGCGCGCCCTCCGGCAGCTCCCCTTCCTGCAGCGTCTCCTCCGGCAGGGCTCCTGCCGGCAGCGCCCGCTCCGGCAGCGCCTCCTGGGCCGCCGCCGCTCCGGCGGCACTCCCGGGGCCGGGCCGCCCGTGCGGCGGAGTGGCGGAGTGCGATGCAGTGCTCGTCATGCCCTCAAGCCTTCCGCCCGGACCCCCCTCCTGTCGGTGGTGCTCCACACCGAATCGGGGGTGTAGCTAGCTACACCCCCATCGGGAACCCCCCTTCATGGCGGCTCGTGATCACCGGGCCCTACGCTGTCGGCCATGCCCTCCACCACGTTGCGCCGAGCGTTCGTCAGGAGCCTCCGGCGCCCCCCGTGGTCGCCCGAGGTCTGGCGGGACGTCCGCTTCACCGCCGCCGGGATACCCGTGGCGCTGCCGGTCTGGCTGGCCGTCACCGAGTCGAAGCTGCTCTTCCCGGTGCTCGCCGCCGTCCTGCTCTGCACCCACCCGCTGACCGTCGTCCAGCGCGGCCGGCTGCGCGCCCTGTACGGGGTGGAGGTGCCGCCGCTGCGCCCGCCGACGGGGCGCCGGGTCTGGCTGCTCGGGGTGACCTGGCGCCAGGTCCTCCACCACCTGGTGGCCGGCCCGCTGCTGGCGGCGGGCGCCCTGGTGGTGCTGTACGCCTGGGCGGCCGCCGTGGTGCTGGCCACCGTGTACGGCTGGATCTGGCTGCTGCCCGCCGGCACCGCGCTGCGCACCGGCCTCGCCGGGGAGGACGTCCTGCTCACCCTCGGCGGGGTGCTGCTGCTGGCGGTGCTCCCGCTGTCGGGCACCCAGCTGGCCCGGCTGGAGGTGTGGGTGGCCCGGCGGCTGCTCGGCCCGGACCGGGCGGAGGCGCTGGAGCGGCGGGTCGAGGAGATCGCCGAGAGCCGGGCCGGCCTGGTCGACGCGGTGGACGCCGAGCGCCGCCGGATCGAGCGCGACCTGCACGACGGCGCCCAGCAGCGGCTCACCTCCCTCGCGATGAACCTGGGCCTGGCCCGGCGCACCCTCAAGGACGTGCCGCCCGAGGTGATGCAGGTGATCATCGACGCGCACGAGGAGGCCCAGGCGGCCATCGACGAGCTGCGCGACCTGGTCCGCGGCCTGCACCCCGCCGTCCTGGAGGACCGCGGCCTGGACGCGGCGCTGTCCGGCATCGCCGCCCGGGCCCCGCTGCCGGTGCACCTGGACGTCGACCTCTCCGAGCAGATCGCCCCGACCGTCGAGGCGGTCGCCTACTTCACCGTCTCCGAGGCGCTCACCAACGTGGCCAAGCACGCCAGGGCCCGCCGGGTCGACCTCTCGGTGCGGACGACCGGCGGCCGGCTGCGCCTGGTCATCAGCGACGACGGCGTGGGCGGCGCGGACGCCTCGCGCGGCACCGGGCTCACCGGTCTGCGCAAGCGCGCCGCCTCGGTCGACGGCACGATGTCCGTTCTCAGCCCCCTCGGGGGCCCCACCACCATCACCGTGGAGTTGCCGTGCGCGCTGTGATCGCCGAGGACTCGGTCCTGCTGAGGGTCGGCCTGGTCAAGGTCCTGGAGGCGGTGGGCTTCGAGGTCGTGGCCGCCGTCGGGGACGCCACCGAACTGCTGGCCGCCGTCGAGGAGCACCGCCCGAAGGTGGTGGTGGCCGACGTCCGGATGCCCCCGGGCTTTCACGACGAGGGGGTGAAGGCGGCGATGGTGATCCGCCGGCAGTGGCCGGACACCGCCGTCCTGCTGCTCTCCCAGTTCGTGGAGGAGCGCTACGCCGCGGACCTGCTGGCGACCAACACCAGCGGCGTCGGCTACCTGCTCAAGCAGCGGGTGGCCAACGTCGACGACTTCGTGGACGCGCTCCAGCGGGTCGCCGAGGGCGGTACCGCGCTGGACCCGGAGGTGGTCGCCCAGCTGCTGGTGCGCCGCCGGCACCGGGACCCGGTGGAGAAGCTGACCCCGCGCGAGCGCGACGTGCTCGCCCTGATGGCGGAGGGCCGCTCCAACGCGGCGATCGCCGGCTCGCTGGTGGTCAGCGACAGCGCGGTGGCCAAGCACATCAACTCGATCTTCACCAAGCTCGAACTGCCGCAGGCCGAGGACAGCCACCGCCGGGTGATGGCGGTGCTGCGCTTCCTGGAGGTCGGGTAGCGGTGAAGGGGGTGAAGGGCTGGCGGGCCACCGGGACGCTCGTGATCGTCCTGGTCATGATCGGTGCCGGACTGCAGACCTGGTCGATGGCGGTGCAGCAGCGCACCAGCAGCAGTCGGCCGTACGACGAGGAGATCCACCGGGTCCAGCTGGAGACCGGCCCCGCGTCGGTCCGGGTGCGGGCCGGACGGGAGGGCCACGTGGTGGTCCGGCAGAGCCTGGACTGGCTGGTGCGCAAGCCGGTGGTGTCCGCCGTCTTCGACAAGGGCGTGCTCACGGTCGGGATGCACTGCCGGCTGGTCCTGCCGTTCGTGGACCTCGGCTGCGGCGCCGAGATCGAGCTGGAGGTGCCGGCCGCGACCGAGGTGTCCGGCTCGGTGACCTCCGGCTCCGTCCAGGTGGAGGGCCTGAGCGGGGACGTGAAGCTGGACCTGACCTCCGGCCAGCTGCTGCTGTCCGACACCTCCGGGAACGTGACCGTGCACGCCACCTCCGGTCTGGTGCAGGGCACCAACCTGAGCGCCCCGCGGTTGACGGCGCAGCTCACCTCGGGCTCGGTGCAGCTGAGCTTCGCGAGGGCTCCGCGCGAGGTGGACGCCACGGCCACCTCCGGCTCGGTGGAGATGAGCCTGCCGAAGGACAGCCGGTACGCCGTCTCCAGCGAGGTCGGCAGCGGCAACGGCCGGATCGACCCGGGGCTGGCGGACTCGGCGAGCCCGAACCGGGTGCACGCCGCGGTCACCTCCGGGTCGATCTCCATCGCTCCGGCGCCGGCCTCGTCGGCGCCCACCGCCCCGGCGGCTCCGTCGGCCTCGTCGGCTCCGTAGCGGAGGCGGCCCGTTCCGGAGGCGTCCGGCAGAGGAGGCGTCCGGTGGCCGAGGCGCCCCGTAGCGGGGGAGCCCCGGCGCGGGCGGAGGCCGCTCACCCGGGTGGGGGACAATGGAGAGTCCCGTCCCCACCACCCGAGGTCAGCCGCGCATGACAGTCACGCCCGCACCCACCGCGTCCGGCACCGCGTCCGGCACCGAGTTCGCGCCGCTCGACATCGGCCCGATCCAGGTGTGGCCGCCCGTCGTGCTGGCGCCGATGGCCGGCATCACCAACGCGCCGTTCCGCACCCTGTGCCGCGAGCAGAGCGGCGGCAAGGGGCTGTACGTCTCGGAGATGATCACCACCCGGGCGCTGGTCGAGCGCAACGCCAAGACCATGCAGCTGATCAAGTTCGACCCGAGCGAGAAGCCGCGCTCCATCCAGCTGTACGGGGTGGACCCGGTGACCGTCGGCAAGGCCGCCCGGATGATCTCCGAGGAGGGCCTGGCCGACCACATCGACCTCAACTTCGGCTGCCCCGTCCCCAAGGTCACCCGCAAGGGCGGCGGCTCGGCGCTGCCGTACAAGCGCAACCTGCTGCGCGAGATCCTGCGCGAGGCCGTCGCCAACGCGGGCGACCTGCCGGTGACCATGAAGATGCGCAAGGGCATCGACGACGACCACCTCACCTACCTGGACGCCGGCCGGATCGGCGCCGAGGAGGGGGTGGCCGCGATCGCCCTGCACGGGCGCACCGCCGCCCAGCACTACGGCGGCACGGCCGACTGGTCGGCGATCGCCCGGCTGCGCGAGTCCGTCCCGGCGCACATCCCGGTGCTGGGCAACGGGGACATCTGGTCGGCCGACGACGCGCTGCGGATGATGCGCGAGACCGGCTGCGACGGCGTGGTGGTGGGCCGCGGCTGCCTGGGCCGGCCGTGGCTGTTCAAGGACCTGGTCGCGATCTTCGAGGGCGACGTGGACTACGCCCGCCCCGACTTCGGCTACGTGGCCGCGGCGATGGTGCGGCACGCGCAGCTGCTCGGCGAGTGGCTGGGCGACGAGGCGCGCGGCGTGATCGACTTCCGCAAGCACGTGGCCTGGTACACCAAGGGCTTCTCGGTCGGCTCCGAGCTGCGGGTGCGGCTGGCCGGCTCCTCCTCGTTGGCCGAACTAGCCGAAACCCTCGCCCAGGTGGAGCAGTCCCAGGGCTGGCCGGACGGTGCGGACGGCCCGCGCGGGCGGACCAGCGGCAACAACCGGGTGGTCCTGCCGGAGGGCTGGTTGGACGATCCGTACGACTGCGCCCGCCCGGGTGCTGACGCCGAATCGGACACCTCTGGCGGATGATCTGTACGACCTGGCGAAAATGACCCGTTCGGGTCGATGGCCACCCGGTCCCAGCCCTCTTGTCCATCCTGGACAAGAGGGCTCCTTTTCGGCGTCCGAATGTCACGGAGCGGGCACGTTTCTGGACACAGTGCGACGATCGGCGCAGGCGCTCTACGTTCGACCGGTGAGACGCCCTGGTGACGCTTGCCACACGCGGTGGGGGCTGACGGCCGGTCAGTGGACGAAATGGACAGGTCGGCTGTGAATCGCTTCCCGAAGTCGGTCGACCGGTGATTGGGCGATCCGGGTGCAGGAAATCAAGCCGGGGCAACGCCATGGACCCGCGGTCGCTACGGTGCGTCCGGATCGCACGATCTTCGCGGGTGTATGCCTTCAAGAGTTGAATGCTTGCTCGCGTCAGGCGGACGATTTCACCAACAGAGGTGAACGCCTTTATGTGCTTTCGATCTAGCGGGTTACCGCTGGGTACCAGCCTCGGGTGGCCTATTCAGGGCAGAGAAGTGCCTTCGAAATGGGTATGTTCTCCGGCGTCAGGGCAACCGCGTACGAGGAGACCGACCCGTGCCGTCCCAGCAGAAGTTTGTTTACTCCTTCACCGAAGGAAACAAGGACCTCAAGGATCTTCTTGGCGGCAAGGGCGCGAACCTGGCCGAGATGACCAACCTGGGCCTCCCCGTCCCTCCGGGGTTCACCATCACCACCGAGGCCTGCAAGGTCTTCCTGGAGACCGGCAGCGAGCCGTCCTCCCTGCACGAGGAGATCAGCGCCCACCTGGACGCCCTCGAGCAGGAGATGGGCAAGAAGCTCGGCCAGGCCGACAACCCCCTCCTGGTCTCGGTCCGCTCCGGCGCGAAGTTCTCCATGCCCGGCATGATGGACACCGTCCTCAACATCGGTCTCTCCGACGCCTCGGTGGTCGGCCTCGTCGCCCAGTCCGGCAACGAGCGCTTCGCCTGGGACTCCTACCGCCGCCTGGTCCAGATGTTCGGCAAGACCGTGCTGGGCGTCGACGGCGAGCTGTTCGAGGAGGCCCTGGACGAGGCCAAGCACGCCAAGGGCACCGTCAACGACCTGGACCTGGACGCCGCCGACCTCAAGACGCTGGTCGAGGTGTTCAAGGGCATCGTCGAGCGCGAGACCGGCCGGGCCTTCCCGCAGGACCCGCGCGAGCAGATGGACCTCGCCATCCACGCCGTCTTCCACTCCTGGAACGGCGACCGCGCCCGGCTGTACCGCCGCCAGGAGCGCATCCCGAACGACCTGGGCACCGCGGTCAACGTCTGCAGCATGGTCTTCGGCAACCTCGGCGAGGACTCCGGCACCGGCGTCGCCTTCACCCGCGACCCCTCCACCGGCACCCAGGGCGTCTACGGCGACTACCTGTCCAACGCCCAGGGCGAGGACGTCGTCGCCGGCATCCGCAACACGCTGCAGCTGTCCGAGCTGGAGAAGCTCGACAAGAAGTCGTACGACGAGCTGATGGCGATCATGCAGACGCTCGAGAACCACTACCGCGACCTCTGCGACATCGAGTTCACCATCGAGCGCGGCAAGCTCTGGATGCTCCAGACCCGGGTCGGCAAGCGCACCGCCGCGGCCGCCTTCCGGATCGCCGTCCAGCTGGTCGACCAGGGCCTGATCGACCTGGACGAGGCCCTGATGCGGGTCACCGGCGGCCAGCTCTCGCAGCTGATGTTCCCGCGCTTCGCCCCCGACTCCGAGTCGAAGCAGATCGCCAGGGGCCTCGCGGCCTCGCCCGGCGCCGCGATCGGCAAGATCGTCTTCGACTCCTACACCGCGGTGAAGTGGTCGCGCTCCGGCGAGAAGGTCATCCTGGTCCGCCGCGAGACCAACCCGGACGACCTGGACGGCATGATCGCCGCCGAGGGCATCCTCACCTCGCGCGGCGGCAAGACCTCGCACGCCGCCGTCGTCGCCCGCGGCATGGGCAAGACCTGCGTCTGCGGCGCCGAGGAGCTGGAGGTCGACACCAAGCGCCGCCGGATGACCACCGCCGACGGCCTGGTGCTGGAGGAGGGCGACGTCGTCTCGATCGACGGCGCGACCGGCAAGGTCTACCTCGGCGAGGTGCCCGTGCTCCCCTCCGCGGTGGTGGAGTACTTCGAGGGCACCCTGCACGCCGGCGCCGACGTCCAGGGCGGCCTCGTCCAGGCCGTGCACCGGCTGATGTCGCACGCCGACGGCCGCCGCCGCCTCGCGGTGCGCGCCAACGCCGACAACGCCGAGGACGGCGGGCGCGCCCGCCGCTACGGCGCCCAGGGCATCGGCCTGTGCCGCACCGAGCACATGTTCCTCGGCGAGGAGCGCCGCAAGGAGGTCGAGCACCTGATCCTGGCGGACAACGACAAGGACCGCGAGCTCGCCCTCTCCACCCTGCTGCCGCTGCAGAAGGGCGACTTCCTGGAGCTCTTCCAGGCGATGGACGGCCTGCCGGTCACCGTCCGGCTGCTCGACCCGCCGCTGCACGAGTTCCTGCCGGACATCACCGAGCTGTCGGTGCGCGTCGCCCTCGCCGAGGCCCGCAAGGACCCGAACGAGAACGACCTGCGCCTGCTCCAGGCGGTGCACAAGCTGCACGAGCAGAACCCGATGCTCGGCCTGCGCGGCGTCCGCCTCGGCCTGGTCATCCCCGGCCTGTTCGGCATGCAGGTCCGGGCCATCGCCGAGGCCGCCGCCGAGCGCCGGCTGGCCGGCGGGGACCCGCGCCCCGAGGTGATGATCCCGCTGGTCGGCACCGTCCAGGAGCTGGAGCTGGTCCGCGACGAGTGCGAGCGGGTGCTCGCCGAGGTCGCCCGGACCACCGGCGTCAAGCTGGACATCAAGCTCGGCACCATGATCGAGCTGCCGCGCGCCGCGGTGACCGCCGGGCAGATCGCCGAGGCCGCCGAGTTCTTCTCCTTCGGCACCAACGACCTGACCCAGACGGTCTGGGGCTTCTCCCGGGACGACGTGGAGGCCTCGTTCTTCACCGCCTACCTGGAGAAGGGCATCTTCGGGGTCTCCCCGTTCGAGACCATCGACCGCGACGGCGTCGGCTCGCTGGTCAAGCACGCCGTCGAGGCCGGCCGGGCCACCCGCCCCGACCTCAAGCTCGGCGTCTGCGGCGAGCACGGCGGCGACCCGGACTCGGTCCACTTCTTCCACGAGGTGGGGCTGGACTACGTCTCCTGCTCCCCCTTCCGGATCCCGGTGGCGCGCCTGGAGGCAGGCCGCGCCGCCATCGAGACGGCGGGCAGCGACTCGCGCTGAGGAGGGTAGGCATCCCCACCTCACGCGCGGGCACGACTGACCGCTTCCCCTCCCGTCGGGAGGGCGTACACCGGAGCTCGGCGCAGGAGAACCGGCGTACGTGACACGGCCGGGCGGGAACGGACAACGGCGTCCGTTCCCGCCCGGCCGTACGTCCGCGTACGGGCCGGCGCACCGGACGGTGTGGCGGCGGCCACGTGTGTAGCTGGCCCGGCCCGGCCCGGCCGCCTGCCAAGCTGGACCGCATGACCAACCGCAGAAACCCGCTCGTCGCCGTGGCCGTGCTGATCCTGGCGGTCCTGGCCGGGGCCGGGTACCTCCTCGCCAACCAGGGGAGCGGCCACCCCAAGGCCGCCGCGAGCGCCACCACGAGCGCGGCCGCCGGTGCCACGACGTCCGGGTCCACGGCGCCCAAGCCCTCGGCCCCCAAGCCGAGCCCGCCCGCCGGGGGCGCCGGCACCACCCCCGCCGCGGCCGGCACCTGGGTCCCGACCGACCCGGCCATGGCCGACGTCTGCCGCACCAAGCTCCCCAGCCAGGCCCAGGACACCCTCGGCCTGATCGCCAAGGGCGGCCCCTACCCGTACAACCGCGACGGCATCGTCTTCGAGAACCGCGAGAGCCGCCTCCCCAAGAAGTCCGGCGGCTACTACCACGAGTACACCGTCGTCACCCCCGGCTCCAACGACCGCGGCACCCGCCGCGTGGTGACCGGCGACTCCGGCGAGCAGTACTGGTCCGCCGACCACTACGCCACCTTCCAGGAGATCGACTCCCGCTGCTGAGCGGGGCCTCGGCAGCCTTCGCCGCGCGCCCCTCACCGGGCCCGGCGCCAGGTGACGCGGGGGTGGGGGGCGTGCGGGCCGGTGGTGACCAGGGCGGTGAGCTCGTGGAGCACCGGGGCCGGGTCGCGGCGGAGCTGGACCGGGGTGGTGCGGACCACCGGGAGGCCGGCGGCGGTGAGGCGGTTGGCGCGGGCGAGGCCCCGTTCGTGCTCGGCGGGGCGCAGGTGCCAGGCGCGGGAGTCGATCTCCAGGGCCACGCAGGCGTGCGGCCAGTAGGCGTCCGGGACGGCGAGGAAGCGGCCGTCCAGGAAGAGCACCGGGTTCCACAGCGGCTCCGGCAGCCCCGCGTGCGCCAGCAGTTCGCGGGCCTCGCCCTCCACCACCGACCGCACCCCGACCGTCAGGTCCTCCACCACCCTGGCCACCTGGGGCAGTCCGAGCGCACCCGGGCGGGACAGCAACTGGTCGAGCAGCTCGCCGAGTTCGCAGTGCCGCCGCTGGACGGCCTCCGCGCACAGCGCCCGGAACCGGCGCTGCCCGGTCTCCCCCGGCGCGAGGTCGGCCAGCGCCCGGGCGACCGTGGTGCTCCACAGCCCGTCGTCCCGCTCGAAGCCGCCCGGCATCGCCCCGGAGGCCCGGTGGATCCGGACGAACTCCCTGTCCCCGACCCGCCGTTGAGTCGGGATCAGGATGTCGACCGCGTTCAGGTCGGACGGGTGTCCGGCGCTCGGCAGCCCGGCCTCGGCCAGCACCGCGAAGCCGGTCAGCAGCACCTCCCCGGCCCGCGGGTCGCGGCCCTTCGGCGTCGCGTACGCCAGCGCGGCCCGCAGCTTCTGGTGGACCGTCAACCGGCCGCTCTGGAGGCAGATCACCCGGGGCAGGACCTGTTGCCAGGGCCCGCCCGGCCGCAGCCGGTGGGCGATGGTGCCGGAGGGCACCCCGAGCCGGCGCAGCTGCGCCCGGGTGGCGATGTGCTGCTGGTCGGCGCCGAGCAGGGCGACCGGGTCGAGGGGGTTCGCGCGGGTCATGCCCCGGTGCCTGCCCGCCGGAATCGGAGGTATGCGAAACATCCCCCGTCGGTGGGGACACCGGCCACGGGTGTTGACGGGACGGCGGTCAACCCGGTGAGCTGGAGGGCATATGACCATTCCATCCACGCACACCGGCCCCGCGCTGGACTCCCTCAACGGCCTCTCCGTGGGCGACGCCCTCGGCGCCCAGATGTTCGTCCCGGAAACCGCCCGGGCCCACCTCGCCGCCCGCACCGAACCGCCCAACCCCTGGCCCTGGACCGACGACACCGAGATGGCCTGCTCGGTCCACGCCGCCCACACCGAGCGCGGCGCGATCGACACCTTCGACCTCACCCACGCCTTCGCCCTCCGCCACGACTTCGACCGCGGCTACGGCCCGGCCGCCAACCGGCTGCTCCGGCTGGTCCGCGAGGGCGGCGACGCCCGGCGGCTGGCCGCCGAACTCTTCGACGGCCAGGGCTCGTACGGCAACGGCGCCGCGATGCGGGTCGCCCCGCTGGGGGCGGCGTACGCCGAGGACCCGGCCGCCGTCGTCCGGCCCGCCGCCGACACCGCCGTCATCACCCACACCCACCCGCAGGCCGTGGACGGCGCGATCGCGGTCGCGGTGGCGGCCGCGTACGCGGTGCGGGCGCGGGCGGAGGCCATGACGCCGGAGGCCTTCCTGGCGGCGGTCGCCGACCTCACCCCGAACGGGGCGGTCAGGGACGGCCTGGAGGAGGCCCGCGGGCTGCTCGCCCGGCCGGACTTCCGGCTCGCCGCGCAGGTGCTCGGCAACGGCAGCCGGACCTCCGCGGCCGACACCGTCCCGTACGCCCTGTGGTGCGCCGCCCGGAACCTGGCCGACTACCGCACCGCCGTGTGGGAGGCGATCGCGGCCGGCGGCGACATGGACACCGTCGCCGCCATCACCGGGGGAGTGGTGGCGGCGCACACCGGCACCGGAGGCATCCCGCGGGCCTGGCTGGCCGCCCGGGAGCCGCTGCCCGCGTGGGCGTTCCCGGAGCCGGGCGGCGTCCGCGCGGCCGGGGAGCCGCACCTGACGCCGATCCGCCTGCCCCGCCCGCACCCGGTGCCGGACCTGCTCTGGTCGGACGTCGACTGGGAGCGGATCAGGCGCGGCCTGCGGGCCCGGGACGTGGACGGGCGCTGGGCCTCCGTCGTCTCCGAGGGCGTGCTGCACCTGCACCGCGGTGTGGGCGGCGCGGAGGTCTACCGGGTCCGGGTGGCCCGGGTGCGGGGCGGCTGGCGGCCGGTGGAGGCGCTGGTCGAGGCGCACCCGGGACGCCACCGGGCCTGGGACGACCGCACGACCCTGCCGGCCGTCCTGGGCTTGGCGCGCCTCGGCTACGAGCCGCTCCGGGCCGGCCTCAGACCGTGATCATCAGCTGCCCGGCGCCGCTGCCGCCCTGTCTAAGGCACTCCTGGTTGATCGCCGGATCCGGGGCGCTCGGCGAGGTGGCGGCGGCGATCCGCAGCTCGATGATGTCGCGGACGGCCGGCCACTCGTCGTCGAGGATCGAGTAGAACGCGGTGGAGCGCACCACCCCGTCCAGCCCGCGCGAGTGCGCCCGGCGGACGCCCTCGGAGGTCGCGCCGAGCCGCTCGATGGCGGCGCGCGAGCGCATGTTGCGGGCGTCCGCGCGCATCGAGATCCGCTGCACGCCCCAGGTCTCGAAGGCGTGGCGCAGCATCAGCAGCTTGGCCTCGGTGTTGATGCCGGTGCCCTGGGCGCGCGGCGAGAGCCAGCTGTTGCCGATCTCGGCCGCGTCCGGGACGGCCGTGGCCGGATCGCCGAACGGGACGCCGGGCACGGGCGGCCACACCATCGGGCCCTGCCAGTAGTCGAGTTCCAGGAAGCGGGTGGAGCCGACGACCCGGCCGTCGGCGACGTTCACCGTCGCGAACGGCAGCGACCGTCCCGCGGCCTGGTCGGCGAGCGCCCGCGCGACGTAGTCGCGGGCGGCTTCCAGGCCGTGCGGGACGGGGGTGAAGGCGTAGGTCGTACGGTCCTCGGCGCCGGCCTCGGCGATGGCCTCGGCATGGTGCGCGGCGAGGGGCTCCAGCCGCACGGTGCGGCCGGTGAGGGTGACAGGTACGGGCACGGAACCTTCTGTCCTTCATCGGTCGGAGGGAGCCTCCCGGGCCGGGGTACGGCACGGGGTGCGCTGGACATGGGTACGCCTGGGCCCGGGTCCGTCCGCCGGGTACCCGCGCACGCCGGAGGTCCGGTCGAACGGGGTGGGGGCGGCGGCCCGGAGCGGGCGGCGCGGGGGTGCCGGAACGGACACGGGTCCTCGGACCGGTCCGGCGGGAACAGCGAGGGGACAGTGTGCGTCCGCGAAATGGCCGAAGAGGAGACGAGAGCGCGAAGGGAAGCGGGCGGCCAGGTGAAGGCAAGATGCGTCGTGGGGGCTGGCCGAGCAGCGGACCGGGACGTGGCCGACGGCGTTACGGACGACGTGGCGACGACGCGACGATGCGAGGCAGCGAGAGGACGATACCCGCCAGAAGGCGGTGCGTCACTTCGCGGCACGCGAATGGCCGCGCGGGCCGTTCCGGGGCCCCGCGGACGGGCCTCCCGCGGGGGCGCTACCAGGGCCGTGACCAGGGGCTCTTCGGTCGGGTGCGATCATGGTCCGGAACGGTCGGCCGAGGCCGTCGGGCGCGCCCCCCGGGGAGCCGTCGGACGGGTACCGGAGCGGCCGTGGAGCGGCTCCGGAACGGCCCCGTGGACGTGTCCGTCCGCGGGGCGGGGGCGGGGCGGGGCCGGGGCGGGAATTCCGGCGGCGCCCGGCACGCTGCAGAGGACGAGAAGCCGGTCGACCGGAACGAGCAGGGAACGGGGTTGGGTGCGCGGTGCGTGACTTCCAGGCGTTGTACGAGCTGGATCAGCAGGGCGTGGCCGCCGTCGCCGCGGCCAACGAGCAGTTGCGCGACACCGGTGCCGGCCTCGTGCTGCTCCAGCACTACGAGGGCTTCATGGACGCCGGGGAGGCCGGCGGCCAGGTGGTGGCCCACCTGCTGGAGACGGGCTCGCCGCAGGTCGTGGCCCGCTTCGACCACGACCGTCTGGTGGACTACCGGGCCCGCCGCCCGGCGATGGTCTTCGACCACGACCACTGGACGTCCTACGACCCCCCGGAGATCCTGCTCCAGCTCGTCCACGACGCCGCCGGCGCGCCGTTCCTGCTGCTCAGCGGCCCCGAGCCGGACGTCGAGTGGGAGCGCTTCGCGCGGGCCGTCCGCGAGCTGGTGGAGCGCTTCGAGGTCCGGCTCTCGATCGACTTCCACGGCATCCCGATGGGCGTGCCGCACACCCGCCCGGTCGGCATGACGCCGCACGGCAACCGGCTGGACCTCGCCCCGGGCTACCCGCAGTGGTTCGAGCAGGCGCAGGTGCCGGGCAGCGCCCAGGCGCTGGTGGAGTACCGCCTGGCCGAGGCCGGGTGCGACGTCCTGGGCTTCGCCGTGCACGTCCCGCACTACGTGGCCCGCTCCGCCTACCCGGCGGCGGCCGTGCAGGTCCTGGAGGCGGTGCAGTCCGCCACCGGGCTGGTGCTGCCCGGCACCGGGCTGCGCGAGCAGGTCTCCGAGGTCTACGCCGACATCGAGGAGCAGCTGGCCCAGGGGGACGGCGAGTTGCGCTCGGCGATCCGCGGCATGGAGGGCCAGTACGACGCCGTGGCGGGCGCGGAGGGCCGGGAGAGCCTGCTGGCCGAGCCGGTGGACCTGCCCTCGGCGGACGAACTGGGGCGGCGCTTCGAGCAGTTCCTGGCCGAGCACGAGCGCGGCGCGGAGTAGTCGACGCGGAGTAGTCGACGCGGAGCGGCCGACGCGCACGCGGTTTCGTGGTGCGCCGGCCGGAGAGGGCGCGCGGAAGCGGTCGGAAGCCGGTGCCCGGACGGCCCCGGGGTCGGTTTCCGGCCGGTTCGGGCCCGCCGTAAGGCGATTCGGCCGGGGCGGGAGTCATCGGCCGCGATCGTTCGTTGGCCCCTGATGTGCCCGGGGGACGGGCCGCCGCAAGGAGCCGACCGTGACCCGTATCCCCGGGGGGAGACCATGCCGAGGACCGTTCGCCCGACCATCGCCCTGACCGTCGGACTGGCCGCAGCGCTGCTGGCCGGCTGCACCGACAACACCGCTTCGGACAGCGGGGCCGGCGGCGCCGCGGGCACGGCGTCCGACCGCGCGCGGGCCGGCGCGGCCGCGTCGCCGACCGCCGCCCCGCCGCCCACCGGCCCGTACGTCGCGCTCGGCGACTCGTACACCGCGGGGATGAAGATCGCCCCGCAGGTCGGCGAGCCGGGCGCCTGCTACCGCTCCGGGGCCAACTACCCGTCCCTGGTGGCGAAGGGGCTCTCGCTCGCCGCCGACCAGTTCAAGGACGTCAGCTGCAGCGGCGCCCGCACCGGGGACCTGACCGGCCCGCAGAAGGTCGCCGACGGCACCAACCCGGCCCAGCTGGACGCGCTCACCGCGGACACCCGGCTGGTCACCCTGGGGATCGGCGGCAACGACGCCGGCTTCATCGAGGTCGTGACGGAGTGCGCCAAGGCCAACCTGGTGGACATCGTCAAGGGCGTGATCAGCGACAGCGCGGACCGGATCAGCGACTCGCCCTGCCGCGACCACTACGCCGCCGGCAGCGGCACCGACGAGGTCCAGCGCAAGGTGGACGCGGCCGGCGACCGGATCGGCCAGGTGCTCCAGGACGTCAAGAAGCGCTCCCCGAAGGCCAAGGTGTACGTGATCGGCTACCCGGGGCTGCTCCCGGCCGACCCGGCGAACTGCCTGCCGGTGCTGGGCAACGCGGTGGCCGCCTCCGACCTCGCCTTCCTGGTGGAGAAGCAGCAGCAGCTCAACGGCATGCTCAAGAAGCGCGCGGACGCGGCCGGCGCGGTGTTCGTCGACCTCGCCGGGCCCTCGGCCGGGCACGACATGTGCGCGGGGGAGGACAAGCGCTGGGTGGAGCCGCCGCTCCCGGCCCAGGGGTCGGCGCCGATCCACCCCAACGCCAAGGGGCAGGAGGCGATGTCCGGGGTGGTCCTGAAGGCGATCAAGGGCTGAGGACGCCCGCGCCGGGGCGCGGGACGGAGGGGGCGCGAGGGGTGCGCGGGCCGGGTGGGGCCGACCCACCGGGGCGGGCACCCGCGCGCCGCGCACCGTTCACGCCCCGGCCCGCACCCCTTCGTGCGCGGCACACCCCGCGTGTCGGGGGCGCGGCGTACCGTGAAGGACATATGGACGACACCACGCACCGCCTCGCCGCCCCGATCACGTACGACCACGCCGCCGAGGCCCGCTGGGTCCCCGAACCCGACAAGCGCCCGGGCCGTACGGCCTTCCAACGGGACCGCGCCCGGGTGCTGCACTCGGCGGCGCTGCGCCGGCTGGCCGGCACCACCCAGGTGGTCGCCCCGATGCGCAGCGACTTCCCGCGCACCCGGCTCACCCACTCCCTCGAATGCGCCCAGGTCGGGCGGGAGTTGGGCGCCGCCCTGGGCTGTGACCCGGACCTCGTGGAGACCGCCTGCCTGGCCCACGACATCGGCCACCCGCCGTTCGGCCACACCGGCGAGGAGGCCCTCGACCAGGCCGCCGAGGCCTGCGGCGGCTTCGAGGGCAACGCCCAGTCGCTGCGCATCCTGACCCGGCTCGAACCCAAGCGCTTCGCGCCCGAGGGGGAGCAGCCGGCCGTCCGGCTCGCCCCCTGGCCGGGCCGCAGCGTCGGCCTCAACCTGAGCCGGGCCGCGCTCGACGCCGCCGGCAAGTACCCGTGGACCAAGGGCGCCCACCCCACCGACCCGGCCTCCTCCAAGTACGGCGTCTACGCCGACGACCTGCCGGTCTTCCGCTGGCTGCGGGCCGGCTCCCCGGCCGGGCGCAAGTGCTTCGAGGCCACCGTGATGGACTGGTCCGACGACGTGGCCTACTCCACCCACGACGTCGAGGACGGCCTCCAGGCCGGCCACATCGACCCGGCCGTGCTGCGCGCCCCCGGCGAGCGCGCCGAACTCTTCAAGGTCGCCGAGCGCTACGCCCCCGACGCCGAGCCGGAGGAGCTGGCCGCCGCCCTGGACCGGCTGCTCGCCCAGGAGTGGTGGCCCCGCTCCTACGACGGCACTGCCCGGGCCCGGGCCGGCCTCAAGGACCTCACCAGCCAGCTGATCGGCCGCTTCTGCCTGGCCGCCGAGCAGGCCACCCGCGCCCGCTACGGCCCCGGCCGGCTCACCCGCTACGCCGCCGAGCTGGTGGTGCCGAGGGACGTCCGGCTGGAGTGCGCGGTGCTCAAGGCGGTCGCCGTCCGCTTCGTGATGCAGCGCGACGAGCAGGCCCAGTTGCGGGCCCGGCAGCGGATCGTGATCGCCGAGCTGGCGTACGTCCTCACCCAGCGCGCCCCCGACGGGCTGGACCCGGTGTTCGCCGCCATGTACCACGAGGCCGAGGACGACCGCGCCGCCCTGCGCACGGTCGTCGACCAGATCGCCACCCTCACGGACGCCTCCGCCCTGGCCCTGCACGCCAAACTCGTCGGCGCCGCCTGGGCGTAGCCGCCGGGCGCGGCCGCGACGGCTCCGGTGCGGCCGTGCTCCGACCGGGGCCGAGCCCTCGGCGCGGCCGGAATGCCCCGCCGCCCCAGTAGACTTCCGGGGTGGCCGGGCGGATCAGGGACGAAGACGTACAGGCGGTGCGCAGCGCACTGCCGATCGACGCGGTGGTCGGCGACTACGTACAGCTGACCAACGGTGGCGGTGGTGAGTACAAGGGCGTCTGCCCCTTCCACGACGAGAAGTCCGCCTCCTTCTACGTGAACCCCGCCAAGGGCGTCTTCCACTGCTTCGGCTGCCAGGAGAACGGCGACACCATCGCCTTCCTGATGAAGATCGAGCACTTCACCTTCGCCGAGGCCGTCGAGCGGATGGCCGCCCAGGCCGGCATCACCCTGCGCTACGAGGAGGGCGGCTACAGCCCCCGCCACCAGCAGGGCGAGCGCACCCGGCTGGTCGAGGCGCACAAGGTGGCCGCCGCCTGGTACCAGGAGCAGCTGGCCTCGCCGGAGGCGGAGATCGGCCGCCGCTTCCTGGCCGAGCGCGGCTTCGACGAGGAGGCCGCCAAGACCTTCGGCGTCGGCTACGCCCCCGCGGGCTGGGAGCACCTGGTCCGCTACCTGCGCGGCAAGGGCTTCACCGACAAGGAGATCCTGCTCGGCGGCCTCGCCTCGCAGGGCCAGCGCGGCGGCCTGATCGACCGCTTCCGGGGCCGGCTGGTCTGGCCGATCCGGGACATCGCGGGCGAGGTGGTCGGCTTCGGCGCCCGCCGCCTGCGCGAGGACGACAACGGCCCGAAGTACCTCAACACCCCCGAGACGCCGATCTACAAGAAGTCCCACGTGCTGTACGGGATCGACCTGGCGAAGAAGGAGATCGCCAAGTCGGGCCGCGCGGTGGTGGTCGAGGGCTACACCGACGTGATGGCCTGCCACCTGGCCGGGGTCACCTCGGCGGTGGCCACCTGCGGCACCGCCTTCGCCGAGGACCACATCAAGATCATCCGACGACTGCTGATGGACACCTCGCAGTACCGGGGCGAGACCGTCTTCACCTTCGACGGCGACGCGGCCGGGCAGAAGGCCGCCCTGCGCGCCTTCGAGGACGACCAGAAGTTCGCCGCCAAGACCTCCATCGCGGTCAGCCCGGGCGGCATGGACCCGTGCGAGCTGCGCCTGGCCCAGGGCGACGAGGCGGTCAAGCACCTGATCGACAACCCGGTCCCGCTGTTCGAGTTCGCGCTGACCTCGGCGGTCGCCCGGCACCGGGTGGACACCCCGGAGGGGCGCTCGGCGGCGCTGGAGGAGGCGGCCCCGATCGTCGCCAAGATCAAGGACCGCTCGATCCAGCACGAGTACGCCGTCCGCCTGGCCGGCATGCTCGGCATCCTGGACGAGCAGTTCGTCGTCCGCCGGATCTCCCAGCTGGCCCGTTGGGACCGCGAGCGCCAGCAGAACCCGCGCGGCGCGGCCGCCCAGCGCCGCCCCGAGCCGGCCCAGCCGCAGCGCGCCGCGCAGCCCGCCTACCGGCTCAACCCGCGCGACCCGGCCCAGTTCGTCGAGCGGGAGCTGCTCAAGCTGGCGCTCCAGCACCCGGACCTGGTCAGCCCGGCCTTCGACCACTACGGCGAGGACGAGTTCCCGACCCCGCCGTACACCGCCGTCCGGCAGGCCGTCGCCAAGGCCGGCGGCGCCGCGTACGGGGCGACCCTGCCCGACTTCACCAGCGCGGTGCGCGAGGCGGCCCCGGACGACCAGGTGCGCTCGCTGGTCACCGAGCTGACCGTCGAGCCGGTCCGCTCGCGCCGCAAGGCGGACGCGATCTACGCGGGGGAGTTCCTGGTCAAGCTGCGCCTGCTGGCGGTGGACCGGCGGATCACCGAGGTCCGCGGCTACCTCCAGCGGCTCGGCCCCCGGGCCGAGGCCGAGCAGCTGCACGCGGTGCAGACCGAGCTGTGGCAGCTCCAGCAGTACGGGCAGCAGCTGCGCAGTCAGGGCGCGGCGGCGCTGTAGCGCGCCCCGCGGCACCCGCCGCCCGGACGCGGTGTCCGGACCCGGCGCCCGAACCCGCGCGCAGAAAGTCGGCGCACGAGTCTCGGCCACGGAGCGTGGCGTACCGCACACTGGAGGGCGTCCCACCTCCGTACTGCGCGGGTCCGCCAGAGTCGCGCCCGCCCCGAGGGGATGCCCGTGGAGCAAGGCGTCGTCGCAGCGACCACCACCAGTACGAGAGCGAACCCCGCCGAACCGGACGGGGAGCAGGACACCCACCACGGCCGGGCCGGGGCGGTGCCCCCGGACGGTGCCCGGATCCCCGCCCAGGGCCTGCCGGAGGGCCATCCGGACAGCCCGGACCCCGAAACCGGGTCCGGCGCCGAGGACCCGGACGAGCGCCGCGGGCCCGCCGACGACACCGGGCCGGCCGCCGACCTGCTGCGCCAGTACCTGCGCGAGATCGGCCGGATCCGCCTGCTCACCGCCGAGGAGGAGGTCGAGCTGGCCCGCCGGGTGGAGGCCGGCGTCTTCGCCGAGGAGCGGCTGAACGGCGACCCGCCGCCGCCCGACCCGCTGGGCGGCGAGCTGGACACCCTGGTGGTGCGGGGCCGGATCGCCAAGCGCCGGCTGATCGAGGCGAACCTGCGACTGGTCGTCTCCGTCGCCAAGCGCTACGTCGGGCGCGGGCTGACCCTGCTGGACCTGGTCCAGGAGGGCAACCTGGGCCTGATCCGCGCGGTGGAGAAGTTCGACTACACCCGCGGTTTCAAGTTCTCCACGTACGCGACCTGGTGGATCCGGCAGGCGATGAGCCGGGCCCTGGCCGACCAGGCCCGGACGATCCGGGTGCCGGTGCACGTGGTCGAGCTGATCAACCGGGTGGTCCGGGCGAAGCGCGGCCTGCTCCAGGAACGCGGCCTGGAACCGACCGCGGCCGATATCGCCGCCGCCCTGGAGCTGACCGAGGAACGGGTGCGCGAGCTGCTCCGGCTGGCCCAGGAGCCGATCTCGCTGCACACCCCGGTCGGCGAGGAGGAGGACGTCGCGCTCGGGGACCTGATCGAGGACGCCGACGCCGCCTCGCCCGCCGAGTCCGCGACCTTCCTGCTGCTGCGCCAGCACCTGGAGGCCGTCCTGGCCACCCTGGGGGATCGGGAGCGCCAGGTCGTCCAGCTCCGCTACGGGCTGGACGACGGCCGCCCGCGCACGCTGGAGGAGATCGGCGCGGTGTTCGGCGTGACGCGGGAGCGGATCCGCCAGATCGAGTCGAAGACCCTGGTCAAGCTCCGCGACCACGCCTGCGCCGAGCAGCTGCGCGGGTACCTCGACTGAGCCCGGACCCTAGGACGGACTCGGCGACGCGGTCGGCGCCGACGGGTCGGTCGGAGCGGGGTCGGCCGGTGTGGCCGGGGCCGGGGTCGTGGACGCGCCCGCGCCGGTGCCCGGCGGGGGAGAGGCGGGTCCGATCGGGATCGGGGTGGAGGCCACCACCATGGCCAGGTCGGAGACGACCGCGGTGCAGTCGTGGCCGGCCGGCTGGTAGCCGCAGACCTGGAAGGTGACGGTCGGGTCCGCCGCGTCCAGCATCGCCGAGTAGTTGTCGTAGCCCCAGTGGATGAGTGCCGTCTCGCTCTCGCCGGTGCCGTCGGTGATCGTCGCGTAGTCCTTCGGCTGGCCCTCGGTGATGGCCGCCCAGGCGGCCCGGCAGGTCTGGCTGTACCGGAGGTAGACGACCACCTTGCCGACCACCTGGGTCTGCAGGGTCCGGGCGTCCTTGCCGCAGCCGGTGGTCTTCGGGTCCTTGTGCGCGCAGCCGACGGCCTGACAGGCCGGGGCGGTGGGCCCGGGCTTGGGACCGGCGGAGGCACCGGTCGTCGCGGCGGGCCGGTCGGCCGCCGCGGCCTGCCCGTCGTGCCGGCTGATCCGCAGGCCCACCAGCACCAGCAGCAGCGCCAGCGCGGCCGCACCGGAGACCAGCGCCGCCGGGCGCCGCCACCAGACGGCGGGGGCGGGCCCGGGCTCCTGCCCGGCCACCGGCGCCTCCGCGACGGAGACGGCCTCCTCCACGGCGGCATCCTCGGCGCCCGAGGGCCCGTCAGCGACGGCCTCCGGCCCGGCCACCGCCCGCCGCCACAGCGCCCGCAGCGCGGCCCCGTCGCACTCGACCGCCCCGGCCAGCGCGTCCAGCGCCTGCTCGGTGACGACCCGCTTGCCGTTGAGCCAGCGCTCCCAGGAGGCCCGGCTGTAGTGGGTGCGGGCGGCCAGTTCGGACAGCGACAGTCCGGCGGCGTCCTTGACGGCCCGGAGCTCCTCCGCCAGGCGTCTGGCGGGCTCGGACAGCTCGTCGGGCAGCTGCTTCCAGGCGGAACCCACGGCGGCGCTCCAAACTCGAGAAACGGGGGGCGGGGAACGGGGAGCGGCAGGGTCCCGGTCCGGGCCGTTCGGCGTCTCCGCTTCTCCAACCTGATCGGCCTGGCGTCCCAAACCCCAGGTCATGGCGCTGAGACGGACGGAAGTGTCTCACAACCCCCGGAGACGCTCGAACATCCATGTGGTCATCGTGCAGAGTTCTCTGGCCGGTGCGGTCCACCCGTCGGTGGAACCGTTCGGACCCCGATCGATCACCCGTCGTCGGTCCGCACCCGCTCCCGGCCCCCACCGGTCCGGGGCAGCCTCGCGGGGGGAGGCTGCCCCGGGTCCGCCGGGATGCTCCGGCGGGGAGGGCGCTTCGCTGCGCCCTCCCCGCCGTGACGTTCTCCCGGTCGTACGACCGGCCGGATGCACGCCCGGCCGCGCGAACGGGGTCAGTGGTGGAAGCCCGGCCGGGGCGGCACCCCGAGCTCCCGGAGCGGGACGGGCTGGCGCCGCAGCTCCGGCAGCAGCCGGTCGAGGTCGGCCAGCAGCAGGTCGGCGAGGTCCCGGGAGAAGCCGTTGCGGCAGACCACCCGGAGCACCGACAGGTCCTCCCGGTTCGCCGGGAAGGTGTACGCGGGGACCTGCCAGCCGCGCTCGCGCAGCCGCCGTGAGACGTCGAACACGTCGAACGGGACGTCCCCCTCGGTGGTGAGGGCGAACACCGGGACCTGGTCGCCCCGGGTCAGCAGCCGGAAGCCGTCCAGCTTCCCGATCCGCCCGGCCAGGTAGGTGGCGACCTCGCGGCAGGCGCCCTGGACGGCCCGGAAGCCCTCCCGGCCGAGCCGCAGGAAGACGTAGTACTGGGCCACCACCTCGGCGCCGGGCCGGGAGAAGTTGAGGGCGAAGGTCGGCATCTCGCCGCCCAGGTAGTTGACCCGGAAGACCAGCTCCTCCGGCAGCGCCGCCCGGTCGCGCCAGAGCGCCCAGCCCACGCCGGGGTACACCAGGCCGTACTTGTGGCCGGAGGTGTTGATCGAGGCCACCCGGGGCAGCCGGAAGTCCCAGAGCAGCTCCGGGTCGAGGAAGGGCGCCACCATGGCGCCGGAGGCGCCGTCCACGTGCACCGGGACGTCGGTGCCGGTGCGCTCCTGGTAGGCGTCCAGGGCCGCGCAGATCTCCGCGACCGGCTCGTACGAGCCGTCGAAGGTGGAACCGAGCACGCCGACCACCCCGATGGTGTCCTCGTCGCACAGGGCGACCGCCCGCTCGGCGTCCAGGTGGAAGCGGGTGCCCTCCATCGGCGCGGTGCGCGCCTCGATCTCCCAGAAGTTGCAGAACTTCTCCCAGCACACCTGCACGTTGACGCCCATCACCAGGTTGGGCCGGGCCCCGGCGGCGTAGCGGTCGGCGTTGCGGTGCATCCAGCGGCGCTTGAGCGCCATGCCGGCCAGCATGCAGGCCTCGCTGGAGCCGGTGGTGGAGCAGCCGACCGCGCCGTCCGGGTCGGGGGCGTGCCAGAGGTCGGCGAGGATCGCCACGCAGCGCCGCTCCAGTTCGGCGGTCTGCGGGTACTCGTCCTTGTCGATCATGTTCTTGTCGAGGCACTCGGTCATCAGCCGGGTGGCCTGGGCCTCCATCGAGGTGGTGACGAAGGTCGCCAGGTTGAGCTTGGCGTTGCCGTCCAGCATCAGCTCGTCGTGGATCAGCTGGTACGCGGTCTCGGCCGCGACGGGGACCTCGCCGAGCCGGTGCAGCGGCGGGGCCAGCTTCATCGCGCCCAGCGGGTCGGCGATGGTCGGGTACGGGCCGATGCTCAGCCGGCGGTCGCCGCCGGCCCCCTTGTGCAGCGCCATGGCGTCCTGCCGTCCTTCGGGTCGGTGGCCGTGTCCCGTCCCACGCTGCCACCGGGTGCCGGGCGACGCATCCGCGCGGTCCGTCACCCCCGCGCTCCGGGGCTCGGTGCGCCGCCCCCGCTCCGGGGTCAGGCCGCCGCCTCCGGGTGGACCTGGTCGCGGGCGGCCCGGTACTGCTGACGCACCGCCGAGCCGATCGCCAGGTCCTGCTCCCCGTCGGGCTCGACGGTCTCGGCGTCGGGCAGCTCCCACTCCGGGGGCTGCGGGGTGCCGGCCAGCGCCCAGGCGGCCTGCCGGGCGGCCCCGCGGGCGGCGTGCGCGCCGGGCGGCGGCACCACGACCGGGACGCCGAACAGCATCGGGGCGATGTGCCGGACGGCGGGCAGCCGCCCGGCCGTGCCGAGCAGGAACACCCGCTTCACCGGGACGCCCCGGGCGCGCAGCACGTCGAGGGCGTCGGCGATGTTGCAGAGCATGCCCTCGACGGCGGCCCGGGCCAGGTGCTGAGGGGTCATCGCCTCGGCCCGCAGGCCGGTCAGGGTGCCGGCCGCGTGCGGCAGCGCGGGGGTGCGCTCGCCGTCCAGGTACGGCAGCAGCACCAGGCCGTAGGCGCCGGGGGAGGAGTGCAGGGCGAGGTCGCTCAGGCCCTCCAGGTCCCGGCCGAGCAGGGCGGCGGTGGAGCGGAGCACCTGGGCGGCGTTGAGGGTGGCGACCATCGGCAGGTGCCGGCCGCTGGCGTCGGCGAAGGAGGAGACCAGGCCGGACGCGTCGACCACGGCCTCCTCGTGCACCGCGAAGATCGTCCCGGCGCTGCCGAGCGAGACCACCGCGTCGCCCGGGCCGAGGCCCAGGCCCAGCGCGGCGGCCATGTTGTCCCCGGTGCCGGCCGAGATCAGCAGGCCCTCGGGGGTGTGCCCGGCGGGCTCGGCCGGGGGCAGGACGTCGGGCAGTCTGAGCTCGTGGCCGAGCGCCAGCTCCACCAGGTCCTGCCGGTACTCGCCGGTGATCGGCGACCAGTAGCCGGTGCCGGAGGCGTCGCCGCGGTCGGTGGTGCGGCGCTTGGGGTGGCCGAGCAGCTGCCAGACCAGCCAGTCGTGCGGCAGCAGCACCTCGGCGACCCGGCGGGCGTTGGCGGGCTCGAACTCGGCCAGCCAGCGCAGCTTGGCGACGGTGTACGTGGGGGCCGGCACGGAGCCGATCGCGGCCGTCCAGGCGGCCGGGCCGCCGAGGGCGTCCAGCAGTTTGGCGGCGGCGCCGCTGGAGCGCGGGTCGTTCCAGAGGATCGCCGGGCGGACCAGCACCCCGCCCGCGTCGAGGCCGATCATCCCGTGCTGCTGGGCGCTGACCCCGATCGCCCGGACGCTCTCCAGCAGGCCGCCGGTCGCGGCGTCGCCGAGCGAGTGCAGCCAGACCTGGGGGTCGGCCTCGCCCGGGCGCAGGTCCTGGTCCTCGGGGACGGGGTGCGGCGCCTTGCCGGAGCGCAGGACGGCGCCGGTGTCGGCGTCGCACGCGACGATCCTGGTGCGGTTGGTCGAGCTGTCTATCCCCGCGACGATGGCCATGCCGAGATCATGCCTCAGCCCGGCCCCGGACGCGTCCGGGCCGGGCGGCCTGTTGCGGGTTCGCGACCCCGGGGCGGGGTCCGCTTCGCCCAGCTGTCACCGTCCCGTCACGGACGGCGGGTACCCGGCCCGACCGCCCCGGGTGAGGCGGTCGGGCCGGGCCCGGCGCTCACGGCCGGAAGGTCCCCCAGCCGTCGTCCTCCGCCCTGGTGCGGTTGAAGTACGGCACCCGGTCGGTGACGGCGTTCGGCAGCCGGTCGCCGACCCGGCCGGCGACCGCGTCGGCCGCCTTCCCGGCCACCGCACCGGCCTGCTGCCGGGCCCGGTCGGTCGCGTTCTGGACCGTGGGGTTCCGGGCGATCTCCCGGGTGACCTTGGCGATCTGTTCGTAGCGCTGGCGCCCGGCTCGCGAGCCCAGGACGTAGCCGGCCGCGAAACCCACGGCCAACGACAGCTTCCACATGGTCGGATCCACCCTCTCCTGGCGGCCTCTGCCGCATTGCCCTACCCGTACGTCGGGACGGCGAACCGTCCGCGCCCCAGCATCCCCGGCCCCGTCGCCGGGCGCGCGCGGGGCACGCCGGGCGGCGATCCGGGGGCGATCCGGGAAAGCGATTGGCGGACCACCCCCCCGAGTGCGCTAATGTATGTCCCGCAGCGAGCGCCGAGGAGCCCGGGAGACCGGGGGCCGAGGCGGAAGCCGATCCCCCATAGCTCAATTGGCAGAGCAGCCGACTGTTAATCGGCAGGTTATTGGTTCGAGTCCAATTGGGGGAGCTCGGGAGAAGGCCCTCCGGGGTCCTGTTCCCGTCCGTGGTACGGAAGTTGGGTACCGCGATCCCGCATAGCTCAATTGGCAGAGCAGCCGACTGTTAATCGGCAGGTTATTGGTTCGAGTCCAATTGCGGGAGCTGCACCGGGCCTGCCCGGTGACTGCTCAGAGCGAAGGCCCCTCGGTCGACCGGGGGGCCTTCGTGTTGTCCCCGTCCGGCTCCGCGGCGTGACGTGCGCGACACCGCCCCCGGCGCCGGGGGCGGTTCCCGGGTCAGGCGGTCGCCTTCCGGTAGAGCTCGGCGACCCGCTGGTCGAAGGTGACGCTGTACGAGGTGCCGGGGGTCTCCCCGCCCTCCTGGTAGCCGCCGATCACGCCGACCACCGCGCCGTTCGAGGTGACCCAGGGGCTGCCGCTGGTGCCGTCGGTGTAGCCGCCGCAGTCGAAGCGCTCCTGGGTGGCGCTCTGCGAGCTGGTGCGGACGGCGCAGGTGATCGGCTCGTCGCTCTCGTTCGGGTAGCCGGTGACCGAGACGGACAGCCCGAAGCCCTGGCCGGTGCCGACCGGGTTGCCGCCGACCGCCTCCTCGACCTGCCGGCCGTCGACCGGGCCCACCGTGACGAAGGCCACGTCGTACTCGGGGTCGTCGCCGGCCGCCCAGCGCGGGTCGACGGTGATCGCCTGCACCGGCCAAGTCCCGTACGGGGTGGACCCGTTGCGGTAGCCGGGGGTGAACACCAGGCCGTCCAGCAGGCCGATCCGGCGGGTCTGCACGCAGTGCGCCGCGGTGACCAGCAGGTTGCCCCGGGGGCTGTGCACCACGCTCGCGGTGCAGGCCCGCGGTCCCTGCGCGGTGTGGATGGAGAGGGTGCCGATCCGGTCCCGGGCGGGGCTCCGCTGCGCGACCTCGGCGCGGGGCGCCGCGTCCTGCCCGCCGCAGGCGGTGCCGGCGGCCAGCAGCAGCGCGGCCAGCGCGACCGTTCGTGCCGTGTGCGCGGGACGCGCCGGGCGGGAGGCCATCGGGGCTCCGTCTCGTCCTCGGGGCGGGCACCGGGGCCGTGCGTTCCGCCGTTCGTGAGGAAGATCTACCAGGCCGGGCCCGGCGGCGCCACCGCCGGGGTCCCGCCCGCCGTCCGGTCAGCCGGTGGCGCGGTCGTACAGGGCCTGGACGCGGTCGCCGAAGTAGCTGCTGTACGAGGTGTCCGGGCTGTTGCCGCCCTCCTGGTAGCCGCCGATCACGCCGACCACGGTGCCGGTCCTGGTGCTCGGGTCGAAGTCGGTGACCCAGGGGCTGCCGCTGGTGCCGCCGGTGTAGTCGGGGCAGTCGATCCGCAGCTGGGTGGGGCTCTGCTGGAGGGTGGTGTTGGAGCAGGTGATCGGGACGCCGCTGCTGCTCGGGTAGCCGGTGATCTTCACCGGGAGCCGGTAGCCGCGGTTGACGCCCAGTCGGTTGGCGCCGAGCACCTGCTGGACCTGCTGCCCGTTCTGGGCCTGGACGACCGCGAAGGCGACGTCCATGTCCGGGTCGGCGTGGTCGTTCCAGGCGTCGTCCACGGTGACGGCCAGCAGCGGCCAGACGCCGCTGGGGGTGTCGCCGTCGCGGTAGCCGGGGACGAAGACCAGGTCGCCGCGCCGGCCGAGCTTCGGGTCCCAAACGCAGTGGGCGGCGGTGACGACGAGGTTGAGCCCGGCGCTGTCGACCACGCTGGCGGTGCAGAAGTGGTCGCCGGTGGCGTTGCGGGTGAACACCGCGCCGACCAGGCCGTTGAGCACGGTGGGCTTGGCGGTGCGGGTGACGCCGGTGTGCCGGCCGGACGCGCCCTTGAACCGCTGCCGGTTCCAGCCGTGGCTGTTGACGGCGGTGGAGGTGGAGGTGGCGGCGGCGGTGGGTGGTGCGGAGGTGACGGTCGGGGAGCTTTCGCCCGGCCGCGCCGCGGTGGTGCAGCCCGCCGCGGCCAGCACCAGCGCGAGCGCCGCGGCCGCCGCCCCCGTCCCACGTGTCGTCATCCGCCCAGGCTGCCCCGGACGGGTGCCCCGCCGCCACCCGGGCTGCGCCGCCCGGGAGGGGCGCACCGTCGCGCACCCAGGTGCGCCCCCGGCGAGCATCACGGGTGATCGACCGGCTATGCTGCCCGGGACGGCCTCGCTGGGGCCGTCTGCTGCTGCCGTGTCGACGACCGGCGCGCGCGGCGAACCGGGGCGGTAGCTCAGCCGGTTAGAGCAGGGGACTCATAATCCCTTGGTCGTGGGTTCGAGTCCCACCCGCCCCACCTTCTCGATGTGCGACGAGTGTCGTGACGACCCTTCGCGGGCGGGCCGCCGAGCCGGGGCCCGCCGTCTTTCCACCGCATGCGACGTCGCAGAGTCTAGGCCGCGGCCACCCTCCTTCCCCGTGTGGCGCGCCGGAATTCACCCGCCCGTGGGCATCGGCCCCGACCGTCCCCGACGGCTCCCCGCCGCCTTCTCCGCGGCCGTTCGTCCCCTCCTTCCCGTCACCGGACCCTGGCGCCGCACGCTCAAAAAGTGATATCACTTTGCCATCGGATGCGGATGCTCGCCGAAGGAGTCGCCCCATGACCACCCCGCCTTTCGCCGTCGAGGACGGTGCCGTCCTGGACCTCCCGGTCCCCAAGATCACCGAACGGGCCATCACCGGGGCGGCCGGCCTGCCGGTCCTCGGCGGCACGCTGCTCGGCCTGCTCGCCGGAGTCGGCTCCTTCGTCGCCGGTGCGGTCCAACTCTCCGGCGGCGGAAAGGGGTTGGGCATCGGGCTGATGGTCCTCGGGCCGGTGCTGCTGCTTGGCTCGGTGGTGCTGATGTGCGGGCTGACGGTGGTCTCGCCCGGACAGGCCCGGGTGGTCCAGCTGCTCGGGCGCTACCGGGGCACCGTCCGCGCCGAGGGCATGACCTGGCTGAACCCCTTCACCAGCCGGCGCCGGATATCCACCCGGATCCGCAACCACGAGACGGAGACCACCAAGGTCAACGACGCGGACGGCAACCCGATCGAGATGGCCGCCGTGGTGGTCTGGCAGGTCGAGGACACCGCGATGGCGGTCTTCGAGGTGGACGACTACGCCGACTTCGTCGCCATCCAGACCGAGACGGCCGTACGGCACATCGCCACCAGCTACCCGTACGACGCCCACCACGAGGGCCAGTTGTCGCTGCGCGACGGCGCGGACGAGATCGCCCGCAAGCTCTCCACCGAGATCGCCGCCCGGGTCGCCGCGGCCGGAGTGCGGGTCATCGAGTCCCGGATCACCAGGCTCGCGTACGCTCCGGAGGTCGCCCAGGTGATGCTCCAGCGCCAGCAGGCCGGGGCCGTGGTGGCGGCGCGCAGGCTGATCGTCGAGGGCGCCGTCGGTATGGTCGAGGAGGCGCTGGACCGGCTCGCCGAACGCGATGTCGTGGAGCTGGACGAGGAGCGCAAGGCCGCCATGGTGAGCAACCTCCTGGTGGTGCTCTGCGGCGACCGCGGCACCCAGCCCGTCGTGAACACGGGCTCCCTCTACCAGTAAGGCGAGGCCTTGGCGACGGAACGGAAGAAGCTCCTGTTGCGACTGGACCCTTCAGTTCACGACGCGCTGGCCCGGTGGGCCGGGGACGAACTGCGCAGCACCAACGCCCAGATCGAGTTCCTGCTCCGCCGCGCCCTCACCGACGCCGGCCGGATGCCCGGCGGCGCGGCCCGGCTCCCCCGGCGCGGACGCCCGCCCAAGGAGAGCCCGCCCGAGGAGAGCCCGGAGAGCCGCCCGGAGAACCCGGAGAGTCCGCAGAGCGGTGGTTCCGCGGCGGACTGACCGCGGCGGGCCGGGCACCGACCGAACGACCGGAGAACGAGATGGACCTGCTCGCCAAACTGCCCAGCAAGCCGCCCGCCGACCTCCCCGTCAACCTGCCCGAGAAGCTGTACCTGCTCGCCTACGACCAGCGGCGCGGGCGGATCACCCGGCAGTCCACCCTCCACCTGGTGCTGCAGGCGGCGGCGCTGACCGAACTGCTGCGCCGCGGACTGGTGCGCGAGGAGGGCCGGACGGCCGTCGCGAGGGTCCGGGACTCCGCCGCCTCGGCCGGCCTCGACCCGTACAGCGCCCACCTGCTGGGCCGGATCCAGGAGAAGCGGCCGCACAGCTGGAGCTGGTGGATCGGCCGCGCCCCCAGCGTCGGGCGCGACCAGCCGGCCCGGCGGATCCGGGAGGGCCTGGCGGAGGCGGGCTGGATCGGCCTCCAGCAGGGCCGGGCGGCCGGGGTGTTCCCGGTCACCCGGGTCACCCTGGACGGGCCCGAGGTGCGCGCGGCGCTGGCGGCCTCCGTCACCGCCGCGCTGAAGGGCCCGCTCAGCCGGGTGGACCCGGCCGACGCGGCGCTGGTGGCCCTGGTCGCCGCGGGGCGGCTGCGTACGGTGCTGGATCCCAAGCAGCGCCGGGAGCACCGCGGCCGGATCGAGATCGGCCGGCTGGTGCTGGCCAGCGAGTTCGGGCCGTGGCTGGGCGTCCTCGGCGACGCCGGGCACGGCTGAGCGCCTCCCGCGTGGCCGGCGGGCACGGCCGAGCACTTCCGGGGCGGCGGAGGCCGGTGGGTACGTACGGCGGTGTCCGCCGGGGGCAGCGGCATTGCCCCCGGTCCGGCACCTGGGGACATGTCCCCGGGTGCCGCCCGGGCAGCAGACTCGGGGGCGAATGACCGGCGAAAATGCAGGGCCAGCCGAAGGAGCGCGTATGCCGTCGTACCTCACCCCGGGCGTGTACGTGGAGGAGGTCCAGTCCGGTGCCCGGCCGATCGAGGGCGTCGGCACGGCCGTCGCCGCGTTCGTCGGCTTCGCCGAGACCGGCCCCTTCCACGAGCCCACACTGGTGACCAACTGGGACCAGTACGTCCAGCGGTTCGGCGGTTTCACCGAGGGCACCTACCTGGCCCACTCGGTGTACGGCTTCTTCGCCAACGGCGGCGGCTCCGCCTACGTCGTGCGGGTCGGCGACCCGGCCCGGCGGACGCCCGGCGCCGCCCCCGCCGTCACCGCGGCCCCGCCCGTCGAGATCGCCGGCTTCCTCTTCTCCGCCCTGCCCGGCGCGGCGGCGAGGTGTCCGTCGAGG
>NZ_JBSFJC010000095.1:0-34183 GCF_053597855.1 Kitasatospora sp. NPDC001225 | reverse complement strand
CCCCTCAGCCTTCTTCCCCCCCCCCCCCCGACGGGCGGCCCCGCTCCCCGCGGGGCCGCCCTTCGGCGTCCCCGGTCCGCTCAACATCACAGTCGTACGACCAAACATGCCTGAATGCGGGTGATTTGCCCGTGATGGACCAGTGCGCCGCAACCGCGACCCGGCCCCCTCGTTCTAATCTGACGACTGTCATATCCCTGCGGCCACCCAGGATGGATCCTCATGTCAGCGGCACCGCCTGACAACGACGTGCTGTGGGCCCGAGGGATCGTCAAGTCCCATGACGGCACCCCCGCCCTGCGCGGCATCTCGATCGGCGTCCGCGAGGGCGAGGTACTCGCCGTCACCGGCCCGCGCGGCTCCGGCAAGAGCACCCTGCTCGGCTGCCTCTCCGCGCAGCTCCCGGTCGACGAGGGCGAGGTCTGGTTCAACAGCGCCCCCGTGCACACCCTCGCCCGGGCCGGCCGCGAACGGCTGCGCCGCGACCGCTTCGGCTTCGTCGGCTCGGAGCCCCACCTGGTGCCCGAACTGACCGCCCGGGAGAACGTCGCCCTGCCGCTGCTGCTCGCCGGGGCCGGCAACAAGGCCGCCTACACCGCCGCCGACGAGTGGCTGGAACGCCTCGACGTCGGCGACTGCGCCCGGCTGCGCCCCGAGCGGCTCGTCCAGAGCCGGCGCCAGCGGGTCGCCGTCGCCCGCGCCCTGGCCCCGCTGCCGCCCGTGGTCTTCGCCGACGACCCCACCGCCCCGCTGCACCGCGAGGCCGCCGACCAGGTCATGCGGATACTGACCAGCGCGGCCCGGTCCCACCAGCTCACCCTCGTCCTGGCCACCCACGACGCCGAACTCGTCCGGTTCGCGGACCGCGCCGTCGCCCTCGTCGACGGACGGCTCACCGCCCCCGTCGCCCCCGTCCCCCGCGGCACCACCGCCCCCGGGGCCAACGGGGCGCCCGCCGTCACGGCCACCCGCCGCTGACGGCGCCGGGCCACCGAACGCCGAGCCACCGAACGCCGCCGAGCCGCTGAAAGAGTCGACGTGTTCTATTTCCGTCTGGCCCGGGGCTACCGGGTGCCCGACCTCGGCCGCTGGCTGCTCACCGCGCTGGCGGCCGCCGTGGTCGCCGCCTTCCTGCTGCGCTCCCTCGGCCGGGCGATGAGCGACCCGGCCGGCGGCGCCGGCCCGCTGGTCCGGCTGCTCTGGTGCCTGCCCCCGCTCGCCGCCGTCGCCTGGTTCGCGGCCGTCGCCGCCCGCGCGGTGCCCGCCCGGCGGCCCGAGCGGATCGCCGGCCTCACCGCCGCCGGGGCCGGCTCCCACCGGATCCGGACACTGATCGCCGGCGAGGTCGCGCTCGCCTCCACCCTCGGCAGCGTGCTGACCCTGCTGGCCTTCCTGGTGCTGCGCAACGACGTCGCCGGGCCCGGGCTCGCCCCCGACCTCGGCATGGGCGTGCCGCTGCCGACCGCCGCACCGGTCGCCCTGCTCGCCCTGGTCCCGCTCACCGCCGGCACCGCCGCCGCCTGCGCGGTGCCCGTCACCGAGACCCTGCCCGGCGGCCGCACCCAGGCCCCGACCGGCTTCGGCGTCTGGCGGATCGCCCTGGCGACCGGACTGGGCGTCATCGGCGCCGCGCTCGAACTCATCGCCCTGCGCCCCGGCGCCGCCGCCGACGGCCGCCCGATCCACCTGCCCGCCGGGCTCGGCAGCACCAGCACCGCCGCCCTCGGCGGCTGGGCCGCCAGCGCGCTCGGCCTCGCCCTGCTCACCGGCCCGCTGCTGGGCTGGGCCGGGCGGCTGCTCGCCGTCGGACGGCCCACCCCGCTGCGGCTGCTGGCCGGGCGCGGGCTCACCGCCCAGGCCCGGCGGCTCGGCGCACCGCTGGCCGTGCTCACCCTCGCCGTCGCGTTGGTGCTCACCACCGTCCGCTACTGGATCGGCACGCCCGACAGCGCCGACGCGCTGCCCGCGGTCGAGGCCTGCCTGGTGCTCGGCTGCGCGGCCGCCGCGGTGGTCACCCGGCTCGCCGAGGTCCGCACCGACCGCCGGGAGGTCACCGACGCGCTGCTGCGCCTCGGCACCTCGCCCCGGCTGCTGTTCGGCGCGGTCGCGCTGCGCACCCTCGCGGTGGGCAGCACGCTGCTGCTGACCGGCGGGGCGACCGCCGCACTGGCGGCCGCCGGCCTGCGCTGACCCGCGCCACGCGCCTGGCGCCTGTCCTAGCCCGCCGCGGCGAGCTGGCCGCAGGCGCCGTCGATCTCCTGGCCGCGGGTGTCGCGGACGGTCGTCGGCACGCCGTGCGACTGGAGGCGGCGGACGAACTCGCGCTCGTCCTCAGGCCGGGAGGCCGTCCACTTGGAACCCGGGGTCGGGTTCAGCGGGATCAGGTTGACGTGCACCCGGTGGTTCTTGATCAGGCGGCCGAGCAGGTCGGCCCGCCAGGCCTGGTCGTTGATGTCCTTGATCAACGCGTACTCGATGGAGATCCGGCGGCCGGACTTCTCCGCGTAGTTCCAGGCCGCGTCCAGCACCTCGGCGACCTTCCACCGGGTGTTCACCGGGACCAGCTCGTCGCGCAGCTCGTCGTCCGGGGCGTGCAGCGACAGCGCCAGACGGCAGCTGAGGCCCTCGTCGGCGAACCGGTTCATCGCCGGGACGAGGCCGACGGTGGAGACCGTGATGCCGCGCTGGGACAGGCCGAAGCCGTCCGGGGCCGGGTCGGTCAGCCGGCGGATCGCGGCCAGCACCCGGTTGTAGTTGGCCAGCGGCTCGCCCATGCCCATGAAGACCACGTTGGACAGCCGCGCCTCGCCGCCGGGGATCTCCCCCGCCTTGAGCGCGCGCATCCCGGAGGCGATCTGCTCGACGATCTCGCCGGTGGACAGGTTGCGGGTCAGACCGGCCTGGCCGGTGGCGCAGAACGGGCAGTTCATGCCGCAGCCGGCCTGCGAGCTGATGCACATGGTGACCCGGTCCGGGTAGCGCATCAGCACGGACTCCACGAGCGTGCCGTCGAACAGCTTCCAGAGCGTCTTGCGGGTGGCGTCGTCGTCGCAGGAGACGTGCCGGACCACCGACATCAGCTCGGGCAGCAGGCTCCCGGTGAGCTTCTCCCGGCTGGCGGCGGGGATGTCCGTCCAGCTCGCCGGGTCGTTCGACATCCGGCCGAAGTAGTGGTTGGAGAGCTGCTTGGCGCGGAACGGCTGCTCGCCCAGCTCGGCGACGGCCTCCTTGCGCTCGGCGGGGCTCAGGTCGGCGAGGTGTCGCGGGGGCTTGGCGCCGCGCGGCGCGACAAAGGTGAGTTCTCCGGGCTTAGGCATGGTTGTTCCAGTGTCGCAGACGCGCGAGGGCCCCGGACGCCAGGCGTCCGGGGCCCTCACCTCGTACGTCCCGCCCGGGCGGGTCAGCTGCCGACGAAGGCCGCCAGCAGCAGCCAGACCACCGGGGCGGTCGGCAGGAGCGAGTCCAGCCGGTCCATGATGCCGCCGTGGCCGGGCAGCAGCGTGCCCATGTCCTTGATCCCGAGGTCGCGCTTGATCATCGACTCGCCCAGGTCGCCCAGGGTCGCGGTGACCGCCGCGCAGCCGCCCAGGATCAGGCCCTGCCACCAGCTGCCGCCGTCGATGATCAGCTCCATCAGCAGCGCGCCCGCCAGCATCGACAGGCCGATGCCGCCGGCCAGGCCCTCGCGGGTCTTGCCCGGGCTGATCGTCGGGGCCAGCTTGGTCTTCCCGAACTTGTAGCCCACCGCGTAGGCGCCGGTGTCGCTGCAGATCGTCACGATCAGGAAGAGCACGATCCGCTGGGGGCCGTCGTCTGCCGCCAGCATCATCGCCACGAAGGTGGCCAGGAACGGCACGTAGAAGGCCGTGAACACGCCTGCCGTTATGTCCCGCAGGTAGTCCTCCGGCGGCTCGGCCATCCGCCAGACCATCACCGCCAGCCCGGTCAGCGCGAGCGAGGCGGCGGCCCACTGGATGCCGGACCAGTAGCCGGTGGCGACCATCGCGATGCCGCCCACGACCAGCGGGACCAGCGGCGCCTTGATCTGCTTGCGCTCGGCGAGCCGGCTGGTCAGCTCCCAGACGCCGACCGCGACCGCGGCCATCACGACGACCAGGAACAGCGCCTTCACCACGAACAGCGAGGCGATGATCACCGCACCGAGGCCGACGCCCACGCCTATGGCGGCCTGGAGGTTACGGCCGCCGCGCTGCTTGCGCGGCTGCGGCTGCGGAGCGGGCTGGGCGGCCACGGGTGTCTCCTGCCCTGGGAGGGACGACGGCACGAAGCGGGGCTGCCCGGCCGCCAGGTGGTTCGCCGGCGGCGCGGGATGCACCGGTGCCCCCGGGTGCGGCGGGGTGCCGTGACCGGGGGCGGGGGCGGGGGCGGCGTCGTCGGATATCGCGCGCAGCACGACCGTCTCCGTGACGCCCGGCGGCGCCGGCTCGGGCTGTTCGTCCCGGAACAGCGGGCCGCTCAGCCGACCGGCCCCCCGGGCCTGCCCCTCGGCGGGGTCGGCCGGGCCGCCGGTGGCGGGCCGCCCGTGGGCCGCGGGCCGGCCGCGGCCGGCCGACCGACCGTGGTCGGGCGTGCCGGGCGGCGGGCCGGGCTCGGCCGGTACGGGAGGCATGACCTGAGTCTCCTCCGCGTCGCCGCCCCAGTACACCGGAGGCTGCTGCGGCTGATCCGAACGGAGGCCCGGCACTCCCCGGGCGACGCCCGGCGTGCCCGGGGGCACGGCGTGGCCGCCCGGGTGACCGGGATGTCCCGGGGCCGGCGCCGCAGGCCGCGCGCCGTACCCCGGCGCCGGGTGGGCCGGGACAGGGGCGGCCTGCGGGTGCGGCGCCGGGCGGTAGGGCTGGAACTGCTGGTCGGACGGGCCCCAGTAGCCGGGGGCGTCAGGGGCGTCGTTCATCAGACCTCGAGCAGCTCGGCTTCCTTGTGCTTCAGCAGCTCGTCGACCTGGGCCACGTACTTGGCCGTGGTGTCGTCGAGCTCCTTCTCGCCGCGGCGGCCGTCGTCCTCGCCGACCTCGCCGTCCTTCACCAGCTTGTCGATCGCGTCCTTGGCCTTGCGGCGCACGGCGCGGATCGAGACCTTGGCGTCCTCGCCCTTGGTACGGGCGATCTTGATGAACTCCCGGCGGCGCTCCTCGGTCAGCTCGGGCAGCACCACGCGGATGATCGAGCCGTCGTTGGACGGGTTGACGCCCAGGTCGGAGTCGCGGATCGCCTGCTCGATGGCCTTCAGCGCGGTCTTGTCGAACGGCGAGACGACCGCCATCCGCGGCTCCGGCACCGAGAAGGAGGCCAGCTGGTTGATCGGCGTCACGGCGCCGTAGTACTCCGCGACGATCTTGGCGAACATCGCCGGGTGCGCGCGGCCGGTGCGGATGGCCGCGAGGTCGTCCTTGGCGACGCTGACGGCCTTCTCCATCTTCTCCTCGGCCTCGAGGAGGGTCTCTTCGATCACTGTGGTCTCCCTGTCCGGTTCATCTGCTGTTGTCCCGACCGGTGTCGGCGCGGCGGCCGGTCACGGCGCCGCCGCCGTCCCGTACGGCTGGTTGCTGCTCAGGCCCGGACAGAATCCTGGCTGATGAGTGTGCCGATCTTCTCACTCTTCACCGCACGCGCGATATTGCCCTCCGCCAGCAGCTCGAAGACCAGCATCGGCAGGTTGTTGTCCTTGCACAGCGTGATCGCGGTGAGGTCGGCGACCTTGAGGTCGCGCGCGATGACCTCGGAGTACTCCAGCGCGTCGAACTTGACCGCGTCCGGGTTGGTCCGCGGGTCGGAGTCGTAGACGCCGTCCACGCCGTTCTTGCCCATCAGCAGGACGTCGGCGTGGATCTCCAGGGCGCGCTGGACGGCCGTGGTGTCGGTGGAGAAGTACGGCATGCCCATACCGGCGCCGAAGATCACCACGCGGCCCTTCTCCAGGTGCCGGACGGCCCGCAGCGGCAGGTACGGCTCGGCGACCTGGCCCATGGTGATGGCGGTCTGGACCCGGGTCTCGATGCCTTCCTTGACCAGGAAGTCCTGCAGCGCCAGGCAGTTCATGACGGTGCCGAGCATGCCCATGTAGTCGGAGCGGGCCCGGTCCATGCCGCGGACCTGGAGCTCGGCGCCCCGGAAGAAGTTGCCGCCGCCGATGACCACCGCGACCTCGGTACCGGCACGGACGACGGTGGCGATCTCCCGGGCGATCGCGTGCACGACGTCCGGGTCGACGCCGAGCCCGCCACCACCGGCGAAGGCTTCACCGGACAGCTTGAGCAGCACCCGGCGGCGCGAGCCGGCCTTGGGGTCCTGCGCGGTCTCCTGCGTCTCCTGCATGGACTTCTCCTTTTTGCACCTACTGGTCACAGACGCGGGTGTGCGGATGCCCGGCCTGCGCGTACACGCGAGGAGGCCACTGCCGCGGGAACCGGTTCGGTGTCCTGCACGGCAATGGCCTCCTCGTCGTTCATGGTGCCGACGCGAGCCCGCCCGTTGGCGGTAGGCGCGGGGTGAGCCCGTTCGGCGTTCCTCCCGCCCCGGTCAGCGGGCGGGGGCGGTTCCCAGCGTAAGGGGGCCGGGGACCAGGTGGAACGTGGCTCAGGCGCCGACGCGGAAGCGGGCGAAGCGCTTGAGGGCGACGCCGTTCTCCTCGAGGACCTTGGCGACGGTCTTCTTGTTGTCCTTCGCGAAGGCCTGCTCCAGGACGGAGTTCTCCTTCACGAAGCCCGTGACGCGGCCCTCGACGATCTTCGACAGGGCGGCCTCCGGCTTGCCCTCCTCGCGGGCGGTGGCCTCGGCGACGCGGCGCTCGTTCTCGAGCTCCTCGGCCGGGATCTCCTCGCGGGACAGGTACTTCGGCGCGAAGGCGGCGATGTGCTGCGCGACGTCCTTGGCGACCTCGGCGTTCTCCTTGTCCAGCTCGACCAGGACGCCGACGGCCGGCGGCAGGTCGGGGCTGGTCTTGTGGAGGTAGACCGCGACGAAGCCGTCACCGTCGAACTGGGCGAAGCGACGGAAGACGATCTTCTCGCCCAGGGTCGCGTTGGCCTCGTCGACGAACTGCTGGACGGTCTTGCCGGCCTCGATCTCGGAAGCCAGGGCGGCGTCCAGGTCGGCCGGGGCGGTCTTCGCGACGTGGGCGGCGATGGCGTCGGCGACCTGGACGAAGTTGTCACCCTTGGCGACGAAGTCCGTCTCGCAGTTCAGCTCGACCAGAACGCCGGACTTCTTGTCCTCGGCGATGAGCGCGGCGACGGCGCCGTTGGAGGCGTCACGGCCCTCGCGCTTGGCAACGCCCTTCTGGCCCTTGATGCGCAGGAGCTCGACGGCCTTCTCGACGTTGCCCTCGGCCTCGTCCAGGGCCTTCTTGCAGTCCATCATGCCGGCGCCGGTGAGCTCACGGAGCTTCTTGACGTCCGCGGCGGTGAAGTTCGCCATGGTGTGAATCTCTTCTCGCGTCTCGCGTGTCTGCGTGGGGATGCGCCGGGACCGCTGGTTCGGTCCCGGCGCGGGAGAGAGGGGCACCTGCCGGCTTCGTACCGGCCGGTGCCCCTCACCCTTGGTACGTCAGGCCTGCTCGGCCGGCGCCTCGGTGGCGGGGGCCTCGACAGCGGCCTCCTCGGCGGCGGGGGCCTCGGCGGCGGCCTCGGCGGGGGCCTCCTCGGCCTTCTTCTCGCCCTCGATGAGGTCCTTCTCCCAGGCGGCCAGCGGCTGGTCGGCGCCCGGCTCGGCCTTGGCGTCGCCCTTGGCGACACCGGCGCGGGACTTCAGGCCCTCGGCCACGGCGTCGGCGATCACGCGGGTCAGCAGGGTGACGGAGCGGATCGCGTCGTCGTTGCCCGGGATCTTGTAGTCGACCTCGTCCGGGTCACAGTTGGTGTCGAGGATGGCGACGACCGGGATGTTGAGCTTCCGGGCCTCGCCGACCGCGATGTGCTCCTTCTTGGTGTCCACGATCCAGACGGCGCTGGGAACGCGCTGCATGTCGCGGATACCGCCGAGGGTCTTCTCCAGCTTGTCGTGCTCGCGCTGGAGGACCAGGAGCTCCTTCTTGGTGAGACCGGAGCCGGCCACGTCCGAGAAGTCCAGCTCGCCGAGCTCCTTCAGACGCTGAAGGCGCTTGTAGACGGTCGAGAAGTTGGTCAGCATGCCGCCGAGCCAGCGCTGGTTCACGTAGGGCATGCCCACGCGGGTGGCCTGCTCGGCGATGGCCTCCTGGGCCTGCTTCTTCGTGCCGACGAAGAGGACGCTGCCGCCGTGGGCAACGGTCTCCTTGATGAACTCGAAGGCGCGGTCGATGTAGTTCAGCGACTGCAGGAGGTCGATGATGTAGATGCCGTTGCGCTCGGTGATGATGAAGCGCTTCATCTTCGGGTTCCAGCGGCGGGTCTGGTGACCGAAGTGGACGCCGCTCTCCAGCAGCTCCCGCATCGTGACGACGGCCATTGCCGTACTCCTTGGTGTTACGGCCCGGCAGCGGCACTGCGTCGCAGCGATAGCCCACAGCCAGGTCAGTCTCGGTTTGTCCGTGGCGGCCAGGTGACAGCCACGCCTGACGCCCCGAACGTGCCGAGCCGCTACCACCCTTCCGGCCCGGGGGCCGGTCGGGCTCGGCGGACCGAGCGGCACTCGCACCTGGCGGGGCTGCGGACGAACCGCGTCCGGCCGCCGGTGGCGGGGCGTGCGAAGTCGACCCGGCGGACCGGGTCGCGTGTGAAGTGTACGGGAAGCGCCGAGGGGCGGGCGACTCCACGCGTGGCCGGGGGCCCGCCGAGGACCTGGGAGGAGCCCGGGGAACGGCCGGGGTGGGCGGGTTCCGGTGGGGCTGCGGCAGCGTTCCCATGGGACGGCGGCGGGGTCGGGGCGGGTCGCGCGGGGCGGCCGGGGGTGGAGTCGGAGGTGGAGCTCGGCGTGGGCGCGGAGGCGGGTGCGGGGGCGGACGCGGGTTGGTCGACCGCCTGCCCCGGGTCCGTCGCCGGTATGCCGTTTGTACACCGGATGGCGGCGCCCGTACACCCGCCCGGGGGATGGCGCTCGAGCGTGGGGGCGGTTTGTCCACAGGAATCCGAATGTGGGTGGTGCGGGGGCGGCGCGGGGGCGAGCCTGCGGGCATGACTGGTCGCGGGTGGTTCGGTGGGGTGATCGGGGTGATCGGGGTGATCGGGGTGATCGGGGTGGGCCAGGTGGGTCGGGCCGGTCGGCGGGCTCACGGGGTGCTGCCGCTGTGGGTGGCGGTGGTGCTCGTGGTCGTGCTCGCGGCGCCGGGGGCTTCCTATGCCTCGGGCGTCTCAGGAGCCTCACGGGCTTGGGGAGGCTTCGGTGCCGTCGGTGCGGTCGGTTCGGTCGGTGCGGTCGGCGTCCCGGGCCCGGGCGGCGAGGCCGGGCGGGGTGGTGCGCGGGCCTGGCCGGTGGGTGGCCCGGACGGGGTGCTGGGCCGGTTCGAGCCGCCGGCGAAGGTCTGGGCCGCCGGGCACCGGGGGGTGGACCTCGCCGCCGCACCCGGGGCGGAGGTCCGGGCGGCGGCTCCCGGAGTGGTCACGTTCTCCGGGCCGGTGGCGGGACGGCCGGTGGTGACCGTCTCCCACCCGGGCTCGGGCTCTCCCCCGCTCCGGACCACCTATCTGCCCGTCACCGGCACCGTCCCGGTCGGCACCCCGGTGGCCGCCGGACAGACGATCGGACTGCTCGCTCCGGACGGGCGGCACTGCGCCGGGCGCGACTGCCTGCACTGGGGGCTGCTGCGCGGAAACCGCTACCTCGACCCGCTGGCCCTCTTCGGCGCGGGCACGGCCCGGCTGCTGCCACTGGACGGCGGGGACGGGTAGGGCGCCGGGCCGGGGGTGGGGTGCGGGTCAGGGCCTGGGCCGGGGCCGGGGTCGAGGGCAGGCCCGGAGCCGGGCTCAGGCGCGGACGAGCCCGCGCAGCACCATCGCGACGGCGGCGTCGGCGATCTCCTCGGGGCTCTCGGTCGCACAGCCGGCGCGGCCCCCGGTCGCGGCCTGCTCGGCCCTGCGGGTCGCCGCCTCCACGACGCCCTGGACCAGGGCCGCGGCGAGCCGGGGCTGCTCGTGGCCGAGTTCCTCCAGCGTCCGGCCGACCAGACCGGCCAGCCTGCCGTGCGCCGCCCTGATCCGCTCACGCGCGGCCTCGTCGAGCTCCAGCGCCGAGATCGCCACCACCGCGCGGTGCCGGGGGTCGGCGGCCAGTGCCAGCTGGCCCCGGACGTAGGCCTCGATCCGCTCGACCGCGGTGTCGCAGCTCGCCATCCCGGCCTCGATCTCGGCCGCCCAGAGCGGGAGGTCCACCTCACAGAGCGCCTCGACCACGGCGGCGCGGGAGCGGAAGTACTCGTAGACCGAGGAGCGCGCCAGCCCGGCGCGCGCCGCGAGCGCGGGGAAGGTCAGGGCCTCCATGCCACCCTCGGTCAGCAGGATGCGGGCAGCATCGAGGAGGGCTGCCCGCTGGAGCTGGCGATGCTCGGCCACCGTGGCCGCTCGGATCTTCGGCACGGTCCCACTGTACGGAGCCCTACCTCCGGCCGGTACGGCGCCGCGCATCGGAACGGGGCCCGGGCCCGGCGACCGGCTTCTGACGACCGACGGCAGACACCCCTCCGGCCGGCACCTTCGCTGCCGGCACCCTTTCTGTCGGTCCCCGGCTGCCGGCGCCCTTGTCGTCGGCGCCCTACCGGATGTCCGACAGCTTGGCGCGCAGCTGGAGGACGGACTTGGTGTGGATCTGACTCACCCGACTCTCCGTCACCCCCAGCACCTGCCCGATCTCGGCGAGGGTGAGGCCCTCGTAGTAGTAGAGCGTCACCACCGTCTTCTCCCGCTCGGGGAGGGTGTTGACCGCCTGGGCCAGCAGTCTGCGCAGCTCGCGGTCCTCGGCCACCTCGACCGGGTTGTCCGCACCGTGGTCGACCAGGGTGTCCATCAGGCTCAGCCGGTCGCCGCCCTCCCCCACCGGGTGGAGCAGTTCGTCCAGCGCGACCACGTTGGCGAGCGACAGCTGGCTGAAGATGGCGTGCAGGTCCTCGATCGCGATGCCCATCTCGGCCGCGACCTCGGGCTCGTGCGGCGTCCGGCGCAGCCGGGCCTCCAGCGTCGCGTACGTCCGCTCGACCGCCTTCGCCTTCTGCCGCACCGAGCGCGGGATCCAGTCCAGGGCGCGCAGCTCGTCGATGATCGCGCCCCGGATGCGGCTGATCGCGTAGGTCTCGAACTTGATGGCGCGGTCGATGTCGAACTTCTCGATCGCGTCGATCAGCCCGAAGACCCCCGAGGAGACGAAGTCCGCCTGTTCGACGTTGGAGGGCAGGCCGACCCCGACCCGCCCCGCCACGTACTTGACGAGCGGTGAGTAGTGGAGGATCAGCTGCTCCCGCAGCCGCTGGTCCCCGGTCTCCTTGTAGGAGCGCCAGAGCTCTTCGAGGGCGGTGCGCCCCTGGGCCGCGACCTCCCGGACGTCCTGCCCCTGGCCGCCGTCCGCCGCCTTCTCCCGGCGGAGCGGGGACACCGGCGAGGCGAGCGCCGGAGAGGTGGCGCCCCGGGCCGGCGCACTGCCGGGCGGCCGGGGCGCGCCGGCCGCGACCGCGCCGGGGGGCACACCGGCGGGCGCCCCGACAGGCGCGCCGTCGAGGTCGGCCGCGCCGGCGCCCGGGGCCGGCTCGGCACCCCTGGCCGCATCCGTAGGCTGGGGCACCACCGTCGGCCGCCCGCCCTGGCGGGACAGGCCTCCCATCGTCCCCGCCGACTTGGACGGGTAGTCGGACGCGGGGCGCCGCTCGGTCCGCGGCCCTCCCGAGGACCGAGCGCCACCGGTCACTCTGTGTCCGGGAATGTGTGTGGGCATGCGTTGGTCTGCGCCGTTCTGCCGAGTCATGTGCTGATAGGGAAGGCATGTGGAGCGTAGCGTGACCAACTCACTGCAAAGCGCTACCGCCACTCGGTCGTCCCCCGATCCGGTGGCGTTCGCACACCGGATCCGGGCGACGGACAGCAGAACCGGATCGGCAGGTCAGCCGGGCGGATCCGACATGCGTTCCCTCTACCCAAACGTGTTCCCGGTCCCAGCGCTCACCTCCTCCGCACCACGCGCCAGTGCGCGCCGTGCCGCTGCACGTAGCCGAGCGACCCCAGCTCGTAGAGCCGTTGCAGGACTTCGTCCGGCGGGAGGCCGGACTGCCGGGCCAGCCGCTCGACCGGCGCGCCCTCCGCCGTCGCCGGTACGGCCTCCAGCACCCGGGCCACCGCCGGCTCCAGCAGGTCGCGCGGGAGCACCGGGCCGCTGCGCTGCGGCGCGAGGTCCTCCCCGATCGCCCCGATCAGCTCGGTGATCTCGGCCGCGTCGGTGACCAGGGTGGCACCGCCGCTGCGGATCAGGGCGTGCACCCCGGCGGAGAGTTCCGAGGTCACCGGGCCCGCGACGCCCATGGTGTGGCGGTTGAGGTCCCGCGCCCGTCGGGCCGTGCTCAGGGCTCCGCTGCGCACCGCCGCCTCGACCACCACCGTCCCCCGGGTGAGCGCCGCGATGACCCGGTTGCGGAGGACGAAGCGGAAGCGGTTCGGGTGCTCCCCGGGCGGGAGTTCGCTGACCAGCAGGCCCTGGACGCCGATCCGCCGGATCAGTTCGGCGTTGCCCTTGGGATAGGCCACGTCGACGCCGCAGGCGAGTACGGCGGCGGTCGTCCCACCGACCGCGAGCGCCCCGCGGTGCGCGGCCGCGTCGATCCCGTAGGCGGCTCCGGAGACGACCACCCAGCCGCGCTCGGCCAGTTGGGCGGACAGCTCCCCCGCGACGTGGGCGCCGTAGGCCGTACAGGCGCGGGAGCCCACCATCGCGACCGAGCGGAGCGCGAGCAGCCGCAGCGAGCCGGTGCCCGTCACCCAGAGCCCGATCGGGCGTCCGTCGCCCAGGTCGTCGAGTTGGCTGGGCCATTCCGTGTCCCCCGGAATGATGAACCGCCCACCGACGTCCCGTACCCGTTTCAGGTCCATCCGCGGGTCCAGCCCCGGGAGCCGCGCCTGGTACCCGGACAGTCGGGTGGCGTCCAGTCCGGGGTGGTCTGGCACCGTCCCGTCCCGGATCGCCTTCACCACGTCGACGGCGGGAAGTTGAGCGAGCCATCGACCGACCACCGCGTCCCCCGGCTCGCTGAGTCGGCCGAGCAGCACCCGGGCGAGGCGTTCCGGCTCGGTCTCGGTGGTGGCCCCGGGGCCGGGCCCGGCGTCGGAACCACCGGGAATTCGAGGTTGCCTCAGCAACTGGTTCATGCCTCACCCTTCTGGTTTCGCGAACGCTCGTCAGGCGTCTCGGGCTCCCCGGACAAGTCGCCGTCCGGGCTGGCGCGCTGGGCCGGGATCCCACCGAGCCGCCCGAAGACCCGCTCGGTCAGCGGCAGTCCGTGCTCCACCCCGGTGCGCAGGACCAGGGCGGTGCGCACGTCCCGTTGGTCCGGCCGGTCGCGTCCGGCGAGGTCGGCCACCGTCCAGGCGACCCGGAGCACCCGGTCCAGGCCCCGGGCGGTCAGCAGCCCCCGCTCCAACTGCCGTGCGGCGTCGTTGAGTGCGCCGGCCGTGAGCTGCCAGCGGGTGCGCAGCTCGTGGCCCGGGACCTCCGCGTTGGTCCGCCACGGGGTGTTCGCCAGCCGGGCCGCCGCCCGCTCCCGCGCGGCCAGCACCCGGGCCGCGACGGTCTCGGTGGTCTCCGCCGTGGTGTCCCGTTCCATGAGCTCGACCCTGGTCACCGGGGCCACCTGGACCTGGAGGTCGACCCGGTCCAGCAGCGGCCCGGAGAGCCGCCCCTGGTAGCGGCTGACCATGGCGGGGGTGCACTCACAGCCCTCGCCCCGCCGCGAGTACCGGCCGCACGGACAGGGGTTGGCCGCCAGGCAGAGCAGGAAGCGGGCCGGGAGCCGCAGTGATCCGGCCGAGCGGGCGATCACCACCTCGCCCGACTCCAGCGGCTGGCGCAGCGCGTCGAGCACCCGGACCGGGAACTCCGGTGCCTCGTCCAGGAAGAGCACGCCCCGGTGGGCCAGCGAGACCGCTCCCGGTCTCGGCATACCGCTGCCGCCGCCGACGATGGCCGGCATCGTCGTGGAGTGGTGCGGGGCGCAGTAGGGCGCGGTGTCGATCAGTGGGCGCCCGGCCGGGAGCAGCCCCGCCACCGAGTGGACGGCGGTGACCTCCAGCGCCTCCTTCTGGGTCAGCGGCGGGAGCAGCGCGGGCAACCGCTCCGCCAGCATCGTCTTTCCCGCGCCCGGCGGGCCCTTCAGGTAGAGGTGGTGCCCTCCGGCCGCGGCGATCTCCAGCGCCCGTCGGGCCTCGTACTGGCCGGCCACGTCGGCCATGTCCAGCCGGGCCGCCCTGTCGTCGGGCAGGCCCCGCACGCCGGCGCTGGGCAGCATCAGGCCGGCCATCAGCGGGTCGGGCCTGCCCCCGATCGGATCGGGCGGCTCCTCCGGTGCCGCCGCGCCCGTCAGGATGGCGACGAGCTGGCGCAGGCTGCGGACGCCGATCACCGTCACCCCGGGGACGAGCGAGGCCTCGGGTGCGGTCTGCTCGGCGACCACGACCCGCTGGTACCCGGCGTCGGCGGCGGCCAGCACCGACGGCAGCACCCCTCTGACCGGCCGCACCCGGCCGTCCAGCCCCAGCTCGCCGATGATCAGCAGGTCGGCGATGGCAGCGGGGTCGAGCCGTTCGGCGGCGGCCAGCACGGCGCAGGCCACCGCGAGGTCGAAGCCGCTGCCGCTCTTGGGCACCGAGGCGGGGCTGAGGCCGACCGTCAGCTTCCGCTGAGGCCAGGCCTCGCCGCTGTTCACGACCGCGGCACGGACCCGGTCGCGGGCCTCGGTGAGCGCCTTGTCGGGCAGGCCGACCAGGGTGAACGCGGCCACCCCGGGCTCCAGATCGGCCTGGACCTCGACGATCACTCCGTCGACGCCGACCAGCGCGACGGAACAGGTACGGGCGAAGGCCATCTCAGACCACCCCCCGCAGGTGGTCGACCAGGGCCGCACCCCGCGCCCGGTTGACCACCGCGACCAGGTCGATCCGCACCCCGCCCGGTGGGGCGGGAGGCCACTGCGGATCGGTGGGCCCCGGGTCGTAGCCGGGGCCGGCCAGCCGGGCGAAGTGGTCGGGCCAGCGCTCGGCCATCCAGCGCTCGGCCAGGCGTTGCAGCCGGGCGGCCTTGGCCCGGTCGATGGCCTCGGTCGGCTGCTGGAAACCCCGCTCGGAGCGGGTCTTCACCTCGCAGACCGCCACGGTGTCGCCGTCGAGGGCGACGATGTCCAGCTCGCCCTCGGCGCAGCGCCAGTTGAGGTCCAGGATGCGGAGCCCGGCCTCCGCGAGGCGGCGGGCGGCGACCCGCTCCCCGTACCGGCCGAGCCCGTTCCTGGTGCTGCGGTCCGGGATCGCCCGCGAGGCCTTCCCGGCTGCGGCCGTGTCCGGTACGGCCTGGTCCTGCACGACGGTGTGCTGCATGGTGACCACCTCCGCCGAGGAGGCTGCCCCAACGCGCACGGCGAGGCCCGGGAATTCCCGTTCCCTGTGGATAACTCGGACCTGTGGACAACTCCTGTCACCCGCAGGGGTGAGAAGCCCCGTTCCCGCGAAATTCGGCTGGACAACGCGGGACGGAGTCGTCCAACGTCAGTTCCCGAAGCCGGACTCGTCCGAGGGCAGCTCCAGATCGCTCTTCGCGAGTTCCTCGATGTTCACGTCCTTGAAGGTCAGCACCCGGACCTTGCGGACGAACCGGGCCGGCCGGTACATGTCCCAGACCCACGCATCCGCCATCGACACCTCGAAGAACACCTCGCCCTGGACCGAGTGCACCTGCAGCTCGTAGTCGTTGGTGAGGTAGAACCGTCGTTCGGTCTCGATCACGTACTTGAACAGGCCGACGACGTCCCGGTACTCCCGGTAGAGCTTGAGCTCCATCTCGGTCTCGTACTTCTCGAGATCTTCGGCACTCATCCAGGCGTCCCCTCAACTTGTCACGTCCACCCATTGTGGACCACCGCACCCACGGTCAGAGCCGTACCGGATCCACCGGCGGGCCCTCGACCAGCAGCCGCTCCAGGAAGTCCGCCAGACCGACCGGATAGACCGTCTCGGCGGTCCCCCTCAGTTCCTCGACCGTCCACCAACGCGCCGCGAGCAACTGGGCGTGCTCGTCGGCGCCCATGCCCGAGTGGTCCAGCACCGTCTCCGTGGTCCGGGCCAGGTGGAACCACTGCTCCTGCTCGTAGCGCTGTCCCTGAAAGGAGAACGACACCGTGCCGTACGCCACCAAGGGCCCCAGGTCCACACCCCGCAGGCCGGTCTCCTCGGCGAGCTCCCGCTCGGCGGCCTCCCGCACGTCCTCCCCCGCCTCCAAGCCTCCCCCGGGCGTGAACCACCACGTCTCCCCCGGAGTGGCCGGGTCGGCCCCCAGGAAGAGGAGGATGCGGTCCAGCCCGTCCAGCAGCAGGATCCGCGCCGCTCTGCGGCGCCGTGCTGTCATGGCGGCGCTCCACGCTCCTTCCGTTCGCATCGGTGGCGTTACCGATCCTGCCACCCGGCGCGGTCGTCCGGGGCGATGTTCGGCAGAGCGGCCCGCGGGGCGACGGCCCCGCTCAGGAGCTGCGCCCCCGGAGCCGGCGGGCCAGACCCGCCGCCCCGCCCACCGCCGAGGTCACCAGGATCAGCGCCGCGCCCGCGACGGCGGCGTAGGCGGAGGGCTCCAGCGGCCCCGGCTGCGAGGCCTTCGGGCCCGCGAAGCCGTCGAAGTCCGTGACCCGGTCGAGCAGGCCCGTCCGGCCGAAGGGCAGCACGGTGGCCTCGACCCTGGCCTCGACGGCCTCGGCCGGGACGGTCCCGCCGTCCACCTCCAGGTGGGTGCGGGAGTCCAGCGAGCCCACCCGGTTGTCGCCGAGCAGGAACAGCCGGCCCTGCGGCACCGTCACGCTGAACGGCTGGCCCTGGCCGCCCTGCGTCGCGAGGTAGGGCTCGTCCACCGGCTGCCCGTCGACCGTCAGCCGGTGATCGGCCCCGCTGGTGGCGACGGTGTCCCCGCCGACCGCGACCACCCGCTTGACCATGAGTTCGCCGCCCCAGGCCTGGTCCCGGAAGACCACCACGTCGCCCCGCCCGATGTCGCCGCCGCCGACCTTGCGGGCGAGCACGGTGTCCCCGACGCGCAGCGTCGGGTGCATCGAGGCGGTGGGGATCTTGTACGGCCGGTAGTCGATCGCGATCAGCGCGAAGCCGCCGACCATCAGCACCAGCCCGAGTGCCAGGGCGACGCCCTGCAGCACCGCGGCGGGCCGACGGCCCGCACGGGCGGGCGCGGTCGGGTGGTCGGCCGTCTGCTCCACGACACTGCTCATCGACACCGTCCACCTCTGGCCGACCGGAGAACACCACTGGCACGCCGGAGGCACGGGCGGAAACGCCGGCGGGCCGTGGCACGTCCGAGCAGATTACTCGTCGGTACCACGGCCCGCGCAAGAGCCGGGGGCAACCCGGCGGAACACGATCCGGTGGAGCTCAGGACTCCATGCGGCTCTCCACCCGGCCACGCACCCGCCGCACCAGCGGGAGCAGGGCGACGGCCCCCACCGCACCGGCCACGGGGGGCGCCATCGGCGCGGCCGCCGCCAGGCCCTTCTGGTCGAAGGTGTCCGGCACCGGCAGCGTCGACCAGTGGCCGACCGGCCAGGCCACCACGAAGGCACGCCCGATCACGTTGTCCACCGGGACGGTGCCGCCGCCCGGCTGGTCCATGTGGAAACGGGAGTCCAGCGAGTTGGCACGGTGGTCGCCCATGACCCAGATCCGGTCCTTGGGCACCTTGACCGGGCCGAACGGGTGGTCGCCGCACGGGGTGTTGCCCTGGTAGACGTACGGCTCGTTGAGCGCGACGCCGTTGACCTTGACCGGCCCCTCGCCCTCGCACTCGACGGTGTCCCCGCCGACCGCGATGACCCGCTTGATCAGGTCCTTCTCGTTGGCGGAGGGCATCAGGCCGACGAAGCTGAGCACGTCCTGCACACCGCGGAGGAAGGAGTTGCTGCTCTGCTGGGTCGGCTCGTCGCTCAGCCAGCCGCCCGGGTCGTGGAACACCACGACCTCACCGCGCTCGGGTTCGGCCCCGAACCACGGGGTCAGCTTGTCGACCAGGACGCGGTCGCCGACCTGCAGCGTGTTCTGCATCGATTCCGACGGAATGGAGAACGCCTGGACGAAGAACGTCTTGATCACCAGCGCGAGGATGAGCGCGATGCCGACCAGGATCGGCAGTTCCTTCCAGAACGAGCGCTGCTTGCGCGGCTTGGACGGAGCCTCCGACTCCGAGCCGTCCGCGGGCTCGGCCTCCGCGTGCTGGGAGCCCGGGGCGTCCTCCGATCCGGCACCGCCCTGCCCGTCGGCGGTCTGCGCCGCCGCGTCCTCGACCGAGGCCGAGGAGGCCGCGGACTCGGTGGACCGGTCCGCCCGACGGCCTGGGCCCTCGGGCTCTCCGGCGCCTGATCGGGCGCCGATCACCAAATCCCCCACAACGTCTCCTCCCTGCTGTGCGGACGCCCGCGCGCCCGCGCTCAGAAGTGCCGCACAGCGGGCACCACGCTCACCACGACCATGAACGCCTCAGGGCTGCCCACCGCGGACTCCCCTGACACCAGCACAGCCTCGGCCCGCGACCGGGACCACTCCCGGCCGCACCTGCACTTCTCTATCACTCCAAGGCATCCGGCTCGCGGTCCCACACGCGAGGCCCGTCCGGTCGGCGGCCGGTGCGGCTCACTCCGGAGGCCGCCCCGACCGGCGAACGACGAGCGGAAGGATGCCCAACACCCCCATAACGAGCGGCGGTTCCGCAGGAACCGGCCCAACGCCCACCGATCCCGCGGCAGTTCCGCCGGCCTGCGGCATCCGGGCGAGAGAGGAGAGTGAACCGGGCGCATCGAGTTGATGGAAGCGGTCCAGCGGCCAGGCGGTCACGAACGCGCGACCGACCACGCCGCTCAGCGGGATCGTCCCCTGTCCCGGATTGCCCATGTGGAAACGGGAGTCGGCGGAGACGTCCCGGTGGTCACCCATGACCCACAGCCGCCCCTGCGGCACCTGGATCCTGAAGGCCTGCCGGGACGGCGGGTTGCCGGGCGCGAGGTAGGACTCCTCCACCGGGTGGCCGTTGACGCTGAGGCGCCCCTGCGCGTCGCAGCACTCGACGGTGTCCCCGCCGACGCCGATCACCCGCTTGATCAGGTCCTGCTCGTTGTCGGAGGGCAGCAGTCCGACGAAGGTCAGCACCTGCTTGGCCGCACCCAGCACCGGGCCGTCCTCGGACGGCTTGCGGTCGCGCTCCAGCCAGCCGCCCGGGTCCTTGAACACCACGATGTCGCCGCGCTGCGGCTCACTGCCGAACCAGGGGGTCAGCTTGTCCACCAGTACCCGGTCCCCGATCAGGATGGTCTGCTCCATCGAACCCGAGGGGATCACGAACACCTGGACCAGGAAGGTCTTCATCACCAGCGCCACCAGCAGGGCCACCAGGACGATCATGGGCACTTCGCGGACCAGCGAGCGCTTGCGCCGACGGGCGGCCTTGCGGGCACTGCGACGGCGCTCGGCCCGGCCGCGCGCCGACGGGGCCCCTGCCGGTCCACGGCCTGCCGCGCCGTCCTCCCCCGGTCCACCGCGCACCGGACCGGCCGAAGCCGGACCCCCTGCGGCCGGTCCCCCCGCAGTCGGGCCAGTCGGGCCTCCGGCAGCCGGGCGGTCGTCGAGCCGCCCCCTACCCCTGGTCCCCATGACCGCCTGTCCCCGCAGTCGCGGCGAAGGCCGCGGGCCGGTCCAGGCTGGTCCAGCGCGAGAACGGGTAGACCACCCAGTCCGCCCGGCCGATCACCTTCTTCTCGGGCACGAAGCCGCCACCGGGATCGCCGAGGTGGTCGCGGGAGTCCCGGGAGGCGCTGCGGTGGTCGCCCATCACCCACAGCTTGCCGGCCGGCACGACGATGTCGAAGGCCACGCTCGACGGGTCGTCGCCCGGGGACAGGTAGGAGGTCTCGTCGATCGGCACGCCGTTCACGGTGATCGGCGCGCCCGGCCCGGTGCTGGTCACCCGGTCCCCGCCGACGCCGATCACGCGCTTGACGTAGACGGTGTCCCCGGCCGGGGCCAGCCCGAGGTCCTGGGCGAACGAGCGCAGGCCGTCCCAGAACCCGGGCGGCTTCGCCGACTCGCGGAGGAAGGAGCCCCTCCCGTCGAAGACCACGACGTCGCCCCGCTGGGGATGGCCGCCGAAGGCGTAGGCGAGCTGGTACGCGACCAGCCGGTCGCCGGGGCGCAGGGTCTCCTCCATCGACCCGGAGGGCACCGAGAAGGGGCGCGCGACGAAGGCGTTCACCAGCAGCAGGGCCGTCAGGCAGATCCCGACCAACAGCAGCAGGTCCCGCGAACGCGAGCGCCCGGGCTCCTCGTCCTGGTCCGACTCGTCCGACCCGTCCGAGCCGTCGCCGCCGGAGCCGCCGGTCCGCTCCGGGCTCTCGGCCTGCTCCAGTACCTCAGCGTGTTCAGGCCCGTCGGCGCGCTCCGCGCCGACGACGCCACCCCCGGAAACGACCGCGGACCGCGACAGCGAGTCCGCACCGGTGGGTGCGGGACTGCCGTCGCGGTCCGCGGGTGGTTCGTGCGTGCTCATCGGGGGGTGAGCTTACCTTGCGGCCACTCGGCCCCCTCAGAGCGTTCCGATCCCCCGGCGAGGCCGGGGGCCGGTGGATCAGCGGTCGCGCTTCTCCTTGATCTTCGCGGCCTTGCCGCGGAGGTCACGCAGGTAGTACAGCTTGGCGCGGCGAACCGCACCGCGGGTCACGACCTCGATCTTCTCGACGACCGGGGTGTGCACCGGGAAGGTGCGCTCCACGCCGACGTTGAAGCTGACCTTGCGAACGGTGAAGGTCTCACCGATGCCGGCGCCGTGGCGGCGGATGACGACGCCCTGGAAGACCTGGACACGGGAGCGGTTGCCCTCGATGACCCGGACGTGAACCTTCAGGGTGTCACCGGCGCGGAAGGCCGGGATGTCGCTACGCAGCGAGGCCGCGTCGACAGCAGCGAGCTTGTTGCTCATGTTGCTCTCCATCGCAGGCGCCACGGGCCGCCCACGGAAAATCGTCACAATGGGGTTCGCTGCGGGCCGCATCGGCTGACGGCGATCCCCCCGTGGCGAGGGCGCCGGTCCACGTGTCCCCTACAGGAGGGAACCAGCGACAGACAGCAGCCGCCTATTCTTCCACATCAACGGCCGTGGACCGAAATCGGCCGAGCCGCTCGTCCCAGGCCAGGCCGAGGATGCTCAGCGCCTCGCGCTCCTTCTTGTCGAAGGCGCCGTACTGCCAGCGCTCGACCAGGTCGGGCCGGTTCGCCAGGGTCCGGGCGAAGGCCTGCTCGCGGCGCCAGCGGGCGATCTTGCCGTGGTTGCCGCTGAGCAGCACGTCCGGCACCGTACGGCCGCGCCACTCGGCGGGCTTGGTGTAGACCGGGCCCTCCAGCAGGTCGGCCATCGCGCCCGGCGCGAAGGAGTCGTCGCGGTGGGACTCGGCGTTGCCGAGCACTCCGGGCAGCAGTCGGGCGATCGCCTCGACCATCACCAGCACGGCGACCTCGCCGCCGGCCAGCACGTAGTCGCCGATCGAGGCCTCGACCACCGGCATCCGGGTGGCGGCTTCCTCGATCACCCGGCGGTCGATGCCCTCGTACCGGGCGGGGGTGAAGGCCAGCCAGGGGCGCCCGGCCAGTTCCTGGGCGAGCTCCTGGGTGAACGGGCGCCCGCTCGGGGTCGGCACGACCAGGGTGGGCACCTGGCCCTCGGGGCCGCCGGCGACCACCGCGTCCAGCGCCTCGCCCCACGGCTCGGGCTTCATCACCATGCCGGGGCCGCCGCCGTACGGGCTGTCGTCGACCGTGCGGTGCACGTCGTGGGTCCATCCGCGCAGGTCGTGGACGTGCACGTCCAGCTGCCCGCGGGCGCGGGCCTTGCCGACCAGCGAGACGTCCAGCGGCTCCAGGTACTCCGGGAAGATCGTGACGACGTCGATCCGCATGCCGCTCTGCACCCCGCCGGACACCGCACCAGTCGACACCGCACCGCTCGATGCCGCCTCGGCGCCGACCTCGACACCCGCCCCGGCGCGCTCCTCGACGGTCACTCCGACTCCTCCGAGTCCTCGCCGCGCTCGGCCGAGGAGGTCCCCGCGACCTCGGCCTGCTCCATGTCGATCAGCCCGGGCGGCGGGGTGATCACGGCGCGCTGGTTCTCCAGGTCGATGGTCGGCACGATCTGGCTGACGAAGGGCACCAGCACCTCCGTCCCGTCGGCCTTCTTGACCGTGAGCAGGTCCTGGTAGGGCAGGTGGACGATCTCGGTCAGCTCGCCGACCGGGGTGCCGTCCAGCAGCACCACGTCCAGGCCGATCAGCTGGTGGTCGTAGTACTCCTCCGGGTCCTCGGGGCTCTCCTCCGGGTCGACCTCGGAGATGAGCACGGTGCCGCGGAGGGCCTCGGCCGCGTTACGGTCCTTGACGCCGGCGAAGCGCAGCAGCAGCCGGCCGCTGTGCACCCGGCCGGACTCGACGGTCAGCGGCCCGGTCGACGCGGGGTCGGTGAGCAGGACGGCACCGGGGCCGAGCCGGAGTTCCGGCTCGTCGGTGCGGACCTCGACACTGACGTCCCCCCTGATGCCGTGGGCACGGCCGATCTTGCCGACGACGAGCTGCACGGTGATCGTTCTCCTGGAGTTCCTGAGCCGCAACGAAAAGCGACGGGCTGCGAAGCGACGGACTGCTAAGCCATGAAGCGACGGAAATGCTGATGGAAATGCGAAAGGCCGACCGGGACGACATGCGTCCCGGTCGGCCTCACAAGCCCTGACGGCTGAACGAGCAGCGGCGTCAGCGAATGTTGTCCACGTCGACCAGGTCGACCCGGACGTTGCGACCGCCGAGGGCGCCGACCACGGTGCGCAGAGCGCGCGCCGTACGGCCGCCCCGGCCGATCACCTTGCCGAGGTCATCGGGGTGCACTCGCACCTCGATGGTGTTCCCCCGACGCAGGTTGCGCGAGCGCACCTGCACCTCGTCGGGGTGCTCGACGATGCCCTTCACCAGGTGGTCGAGGGCGTCCTCGATCACGATCAGGCCTCGGCGGCGGCGTCGGACTCGGCCTCGGCCTTGTCCGACTTCTTGGCCTTCGGGGTGATGGCGACACCGGTGGTGGCGTCCTCGAAGCCGGCGACGGCCTTCGCGAACAGGTGCGAGAAGTCCTCGACCTTCGGCTCGGCAACGAGCAGCGGAGCCGGAGCCGGCAGGCCCTTGAACTTCTGCCAGTCGCCGGTCAGCTTCAGGATGGCGAGCACCGGCTCGGTCGGCTGGGCGCCGACGGACAGCCAGTACTGGGCGCGGTCGCTGTCGACCTCGATCTTCGAGGGGTTGTAGGTCGGCTGGTAGATGCCGATCTCCTCGATCGCGCGACCGTCACGCTTGGTGCGGGCGTCGGCGACGACGATGCGGTAGTGCGGGGAGCGAATCTTGCCGAGACGCTTCAGCTTGATCTTGACTGCCACGGGAGTGGATTCTCCTGGTGTTGACGTGGGTGAGCGGGCTCGCCGTCGCGTGGGGTTGCGGGGCGGACCGTTCAAGGGACACGCCAGCCGTAGGAGAGAGGGGTCCTGCTCGGCTGCCGAGTACTCAGCTGTCCATTCTGCCACATCGGCGAGAACCGCCTGTACGCGGGACCGGGCTCCCGGTCAGGGCTCGACCGGGAGCCCCCGCTCCCGGTCCAACCCGAAGACATCACCGCTGTCCTGCTGTACCGCTCGTTCCGTACTGCTCGTACGGCCTGTACCGCCTGTAGTGCCTGGTACTGCTACCGCCTGTCACCGCTCACTCGGCGCTGCCGCCGCTGCCGGTACCACCGGCCCCGCGTGCACCGCCCGTACCGCTCCACCCCGCTCCGCGCCGCCCATCCGGCCGGACCGCTGCCCGCACAGCAGCCCGTCGGGACGTCGACCGCTCAAGCGACGTGAGCGGCGTGAGCGACTTAAGCGATCTTGAACGGCTGCTGGCACGCGCCGCAGACGATGGACGCCTGCGCGAGCACCGAGGGAACGACCCGGACGTTTCGCCCGCACCCGCAGACCGCCTTGACCCGCACGCCGCCCCCGGAGGAGCCGTGCCGGGCCGCCGGACCGCGGAAGGCGCGCGTCGCGCCGTCGCCGGCCACCGCCTCCTGGTGCGCCCCGAGGGCACGGTCCAGGCGTTCGATGGTCTCGGCGTACCGCTCCTGGGTCTCCTTGAGCATGGTCACCTGGGAGAAGCCGCTGCTCGCGTGCGGCTCGACCGGGTGCGCCAGGCCCAGCTCGGAAGCGAGCATCAGGAAGCGCCGGTTGTGGTAGCGGCCGGCGCGCGAGGTGTCCCGGATGTCCCGGGCCGCGGCCAGACCGTGGGCGGCCTCGTGGAGGAGGCGCTCGAAACCGAGCCGCGTCCCGCAGGCCGAGGAGGACTCGCCGATCAGGGCCTCGGGCGAGGCCAGATCGGGAAGGTCCTGGTGGTAGGCCTGGATGTCACTCCAGGCGGCGGCCAGTTCGGCCGCGAGAACGAGGGGCTGTGTCGTGCTCACGCTAGACCAACGATGGAGTGCGAGCCGATGTTCCGCATGTTCTCGTTCCCGGGGAATTCACAGGGAACTCCCAGGAATGCGAGGCCGCGCGCGAATTGCGCGTTCCGGATCTGACGCAAGACCAACCCCCTGCCGGTTTGGGCCCGTCGCAACGTCGGCGGGCCTGATGAATTCCGTCCGGGGGGCGGGCTGTCGCCACCCAGGACGTACGGCCCGTGGGCCTGCCGGATTGACAGGGCCACGGGCCGTACACCGTACCGCTATTCGGTTAATACCGGGAGTTGACCGGCCAGTAGGGATGTCCCCCGCGGGGACGCACCGGAACAGTTACCGGATTCTTACCCATCCGCATTCCGGGCAAATGTCGCCGGTGCCGGTCATTACCCGTGGGCGACCGGCGTCCGGCGGACATCCACCGGACATCCACCGAACACCGAACGGATGTCAGTACGCCCGGGCGACGAGCGCGACATTGCCGTCCTGGTCGTCCGCCAGCGGCACCGAGCCGTCGGCCGCGACGATGCAGCGGACCGTGACGCCCTGCTCGGCCAGCTTGGCCTCGCCCTCCGCGCCGAGGTCGGCCCAGGAGATCCGGCCCCAGCCGGTCGCGGCGGCCTCGATGGCCTCGTCGATGGTCTTGACGTCGACCGTGCGGGACTCGCGGCGCTCGCGGGACTGGCGCAGCAGCAGCGCCTGGTCCTCCTCCAGCACGCCCGGGAGCAGCGCGGCCAGGGCGTCGATGGAGACCGGCTCCTTGCCGCCCGGGATGCGGCGGGCCAGCATCGCGGTGCCGTTCTCCAGGTCGCGCGGGCCGACCTCGATGCGCAGCGGAACGCCCTTGAGCTCCCAGTCGACGGCCCGGCGGCCGAACGGGGTGTCGGTGCGGTCGTCGACCACGACCCGGATGCCGACGGCCTCCAGCTGGGCGCCGATCTCGCGGACCTTGGCGATGACCGCGTCGTCGCCCTTGATCGCGAGCACGACGGCCTGGACGGCGGCCAGGCGCGGGGGCACCCGCAGGCCGTTGTCGTCGCCGTGGGACATGATCAGGCCGCCGACCATGCGGGTCGAGACGCCCCAGGAGGTCTGCCAGACGTACTCGCGCTCGGCGCCCTGCAGCTGGTACGTGGTGTTGAACGCCTTGGCGAAGTTCTGGCCCAGCTCGTGGCTGGTGCCCATCTGCAGCGCCTTGCCGTCGCCCATCATGCCCTCGAGGGTGAGGGTGTTGATGGCGCCGGCGAAGCGCTCCTTGGCGGTCTTGCGGCCGAGCACGACGTCGATGCCGAGCACGTTCGTCATGAAGTCGCCGTAGACCTGGGTGTGGATCATCGAGGCGTACTCGCGGGCGTCCTCGTAGGTGGCGTGGGCGGTGTGGCCCTCCTGCCAGAGGAACTCGGTGGTGCGCAGGAAGACGCGCGGGCGGAGCTCCCAACGGACCACGTTGGCCCACTGGTTGATCAGCAGGGGCAGGTCGCGGTGGCTCTGCACCCACTTCGAGAAGTACTCGTTGATGATCGTCTCGGAGGTCGGCCGGACGACGACCGGCTCCTCCAGCTGCTTGCCGCCGCCGTGGGTGACCACCGCGAGCTCGGGGGCGAAGCCCTCGACGTGCTCGGCCTCCTTGGTCAGGTAGGACTGCGGGATGAACATCGGGAAGTAGGCGTTCTGCGCGCCGGCCTTCTTGATCCGCGCGTCCATCTCCTGCTGCATCCGCTCCCACAGGCCGTAGCCGTACGGTCGGATGACCATGGTGCCGCGCACCGGACCGTTGTCGGCCAGCTCGGCCTTGTTGATGAGGTCCTGGTACCAGCGCGGGAAGTCTTCCGCCTGAGGGGTGAGAACGGGTGCCTTAGCCATGGGGCGAATGGTACGGGGCCCGGGGCCCCGGTTTCGAATCGGTATCACCGGGCGGGGGCGCACCACCGCGACACGCGCGCACCACCCTGCACCCCTCTGGACGCCGGGCCCGACCCGCTGTTCGCTGGTGTGGGGCGGGACTTTGGGGGAGCCGTAGCAGCGCACCGAAGGACCGGATGGGAGGCCGCCATGGCTTCAGCTCGCACGACCGGCACGACCGCACGACCGACGGGCGCACGCCCGCACCACCCGCGGACCGGGACGGCCCGCCCCGCGCGGGCGCGCGACTGGGCGGAGATCCAGGAACGCATGCTGGTGCCGCTCTACGAGGCGGTCTACGACCGGCTGGAGGTCGGCCCGGCGAGCAGCGTGCTGGGCCTGGGCTGCCGCTCCGGGCTGGCCCTGCTGCTCGCGGCCGGCCGGGGCGCCCAGGTCTCCGGGCAGGAGCCGCGGGACGAGCTGCGCGAGCTGGCCCACGACCGCCGGCTGCGGGTGTGCGCGGGGCCCCGGACGTCGGCGGCCGTCGCCCGCTCGGCCCATTCGCTGGTGACGGTTTTCGAGCAGCTGCCCGGGGCCGCCGACGCCGGGCCGGTGGTCGCCGAGGCCGCCCGGCTCACCCTCCCGGGCGGGCACGTGGTGCTGGCCGCCTGGGGCCCGCCGGAGCGCTGCGAGAGCGCCCCGGTGCTGGACGTGGCCCGGCGGATGGCGGGCCGGACCACCGCGCGCGACCCGTTCGAGCTGAGCGCGCCCGGCGCGCTGGAGGACCTGCTGGCCCCGGCCGGCCTGCGTCCGGCCGGCAGCGGGCGGGTGAGCTGCCCGTTCGCCTACGCCGACCTCGACAGCGCGGTGCGCGGGCTGCTCTCCACCGGCCTGTTCGAACCGGCCGAGGAGTTCTCCGGGGCCTCGCTGGTGGCCAAGGAGCTGGAGGAGGTGCTCCAGCCGTACCTGCGCGCGGACGGCTCGGTACGGATGGAGAACCTGTTCCGCTACCTGGTCGCCGAACGGTCGCGCTAGGCGGGACGAGGAGGCCGAGGAAGAGCGGGTACGAAAAACCGGGGGCGCCCGCCACCATGGCGAGCGCCCCCGGCCCCCGGCTTCACGCCCGGTCGATCGACTTCCCGTCGGCCCCGTCGGCCCCGTCGGACCCACCAGACCCGCCGGACCCGCCGGCAGGCCCGTCGGAACCCTCGGCCCCCTCGGAGCCCTCCCGCGGCACCCCCGCCGCCCGGTACGCCGCCGCCTCGTCCAGCGTCTCCGCCTCCAGCAGCGCCGCCGCCAGCGCGTCCAGCCGGTGCCGCTGCTCGGTCAGGATCCGCACCGCGTCGTCGTAGCACTCGGAGACGATCCGCCGCGCCTCCTCGTCCACCGCGTCCAGGGTGGTCGGCGCGGCGGAGAGCCCGTACGCGCCCTGCGGGTCGGAGGGCACCGCCGTGAGCCGGCCGACCCGCTCGCTCATCCCCCAGCGTCCGGCCATCCCGCGGGCGATGTTGGTGACCTGCTCCAGGTCGCTCTCCGCACCGGTGGTGATCACCCCGTAGACCACCTGCTCGGCCGCCATGCCGCCGAGCGCGCCGATGATCCGGCCGCGCAGGTACGGCTCGGTGTACGAGTAGCGGTCGTTCTCCGGGGTGGAGAGGGTGACGCCGAGCGCCCGGCCGCGCGGCACGATGGTGATCTTGCGGACCGGGTCCGCGCCGGGCTGGAGCATGCCCAGCAGCGCGTGCCCGCTCTCGTGGTATGCCGTCCGCTCGCGCTCCTCCTGCGGCATCACCAGCGGCCGCACCGCGCCGAGCTGGACCTTCTCCAGCGCGTCCGAGAGGTCCCGCTCGTTGACCGCGTCCTGCTTGCGCTTGACGGCCAGCAGCGCGGCCTCGTTGACCAGGTTGGCGAGTTCGGCGCCGGTCATCCCCGGCGTGACCTTGGCCAGCTGGTTGAGGTCGGTGTCGCCCGCCAGCGGGACGCTGCGGCTGTGGATGCGCAGGATCGCCGCGCGGCCCTCCCGGTCGGGCGGGCTGACGGTGATCCGCCGGTCGAAGCGGCCGGGGCGCAGCAGCGCCGGGTCGAGCACGTCCGCCCGGTTGGTCGCGGCGATCACGATGACGCCCTCGGAGCCGCTGAAGCCGTCCATCTCGGTGAGGATCTGGTTGAGGGTCTGCTCGCGCTCGTCGTGCCCGCCCATGCCGCCGCCGGCGCCGCGCTGGCGGCCGATGGTGTCGATCTCGTCGATGAAGATGATCGCCGGGGCGACCTTGCGGGCCTCGGCGAACAGCTCGCGGACCCGGCTGGCGCCGACGCCGACGATCATCTCGATGAACTCGGAGGCGGAGGCGGAGAAGAACGGCACGTTCGCCTCGCCGGCCACGGCCCGGGCCAGCAGGGTCTTGCCGGTTCCGGGCGGGCCGCTCAGCAGCACGCCGCGCGGCATCTTGGCGCCGAGCCTGCGGTACCGCTCGGGGTTCTTCAAGTAGTCGACGACCTCGGTGAGTTCGGCCTCGACCTCGTCGATGCCGGCCACGTCGGCGAAGGTGGTGCGCTTGCCCTCCTCGGCGGTGACCGGCTTCGGCGGGGCCTTGCGGCCGAGCGGTCCGCCGCCGAGCCCGCCGGCCATCCGGCGGGCGAGCAGCACCCAGATGAAGATCAGCAGCAGCATCGGGGCGAGCGAGATCAGCAGGTTGGTGAGGAAGCTGCGCTGCTGGACCGGCGAGGTGGCGGTGACCTCGACGCCCTGCTGCTGCAGGGTGGTCCAGAGGTTGTCGCCCGCGAAGGAGGGCCGCTGGGTGTCGAACTCGGTGTAGTCGCCCTTGCCGCCGTCCGGCTTGGGCTGGGCGCTCTTGAGGGTGCCCTCGATCGCGTCGCCCTTGGCGTAGATCTTGGTGATGTTGCCCTTGTTCAGCTGGTTGTTGAACTCGGTGTACGAGATCGTGGTGGCACCGGCGGGGCCGAAGAAGGACAGCAGCAGGTCCGAGATCAGGAACACCACGAGGGCGGTGAGGGCGAGGCCCACCCAGCCGCCGGGCATCCGGCGCTTGGGCGGCGGCGGGGGCGGGGCGCCCTCCGAACGCCAGGGCTGGTCGGGGGTCTGACGTGGCGGCACGGGTTCGGTCACCCATCGGACAATACGGACAGGTGCTCGGGCGGGCCAATCGCAACGCCGCGCCCGGACCGCCGGACGGCCGCGCCGACCCCTCCCACCAGCGACTATGCCGCTGCGCCCGGCCACTCCTCGGCGGTCAGCGCGAACCGCTCGTGGTCGCGCCAGTCCCCCTGGAGGAACAGCATCCGCGGGGTGAAGCCCTCGTGCCGGAAGCCCAGCCGCTTGGCCATCGCGATCGAGCGCTCGTTCTCCGGCTGCACGTTGATCTCCAGCCGGTGCAGCCCGAGCCCGTCGGCGGTCTGCGGGGCGAAGCAGCGGTCCACGACCAGCCGCATGCCCTCGGTCATCCGCCCGGTGCCGTTGAACGGGACGTACGAGTCGTAGCCCAGCGAGGCGTTGCAGAACCGGCCCATCACGATGTTGGCGACGTTCACCTTGCCGACCAGTCCGCCGGTCTCCCGGTCGACGATCAGGAAGGTGCGCAGCCCGGACCCCTGGCGCTTCAGCAGGTCGGGCAGCCCGTCCGGCTCGACCGGGTTCCACCGTCCGATGTGTTCGGCGGACCGCCGGACCGCTTCGGCGTACCCGGCCGTGTCCTCGGCCCTCGGGGCCCTGATCATCACTCGCATGCCCCCATCATCGGACACGCGATCGGCCCGCCGCCCGGAAACACCGGACGACGGGCCGACGGGAGCCGGTCGGAGGACTACAGCAGGTCCTTGAACTCCTTGGGCAGCTCGAAGTCGGCCGGGCCCTTGCCCGCGCCGAGGCCGAACGCGCCGCCGTCCGCCGGGCCCTGGCCGGCGCCCGGGCCGAGCGCGCGGCGCTCGGCGGCCGCGGCCTCCTCCTGGGCGCGCTTCAGCGGGTTGCCGCTCTTGCGCTTGCCCTTGGCCTGCGGGGCCTTCTTGCCGGACTTCTTGGCGCCGCCGCCCATGCCCGGGATCCCCGGCATGCCGGGCATGCCCTTGCCGGAGGCCATCGCGGACATCATCTTGCGGGCCTCGAAGAACCGCTCGACCAGGTTCTTCACCTCGCCGACCTGGACACCGGAGCCCTTGGCGATGCGGGCCCGGCGGGAGCCGTTGATCAGCTCCGGCTCGGCCCGCTCGGTCGGGGTCATCGACTTGATGATCGCGCCGACCCGGTTGACGTCCTTGTCGTCGATGTTGTTGATCTGGTCCCGGATCTGGCCCATGCCGGGCAGCATGCCGAGCAGCTTGGAGATCGAGCCCATCTTCTGGACCTGCTCCAGCTGGGACAGGAAGTCGTCCAGGGTGAACTGCTTCGGACCGCCGCGCAGCTTGGCGGCGATCTTCTCCGCCTCCTCCTGCGAGAAGGTCTGCTCGGCCTTCTCGATCAGCGAGAGGACGTCACCCATGCCGAGGATGCGCGAGGCCATCCGGTCCGGGTGGAAGGCGTCGAAGTCGTCGACCTTCTCGCCGTTGGAGGCGAACATGATCTGCCGGCCGGTGACGTGCGCGACCGACAGGGCGGCACCGCCGCGGGCGTCGCCGTCGAGCTTGGAGAGCACCACGCCGGTGAAGTCGACGCCGTCGAGGAAGGCCTGCGCGGTGGTGACCGCGTCCTGGCCGATCATCGCGTCGACGACGAACAGGACCTCGTCCGGGTTCACCGCGGCGCGGATGTCGGCGGCCTGCTGCATCAGCTCGGCGTCGATGCCCAGGCGGCCGGCGGTGTCGACGACGACGACGTCGTACTGCTTCTGCTTGGCGTACTCGATCGAGTCCTTGGCCACCTGCACCGGGTCGCCGACGCCGTTGCCCGGCTGCGGGCCGTAGAAGGCCACGCCGGCGCGCTCGGCGACCACCTGGAGCTGGTTGACCGCGTTGGGGCGCTGGAGGTCGCAGGCGACCAGCAGCGGGGTGTGCTTCTGCTTCTTCAGCCAGTGGCCGAGCTTGCCCGCCAGGGTGGTCTTACCGGCACCCTGGAGACCGGCCAGCATGATCACCGTCGGGCCGCTCTTGGCGAACCGCACCCGTCGGGTCTCGCCACCGAGGATGGAGATGAGCTCCTCGTTGACGATCTTGATGATCTGCTGCGCCGGGTTCAGCGCACCGGAGACCTCGACGCCGAGCGCCCGCTCCTTGACCTGCTTGATGAAGGCCCGGACGACCGGCAGCGCGACGTCCGCCTCCAGCAGCGCGATGCGGATCTCGCGGGCGGTGGCGTCGATGTCCGCCTCGCTCAGGCGGCCCTTGCCCCGGAGGTTCTTGAACGTCGCTGCGAGGCGATCGGAAAGGGTGTCGAACACGTCGTCGCGGGTCCTCTGCGGCATCGGAATCGGTACGGTCGTCGCCCCCCAGGGTATCCGGCCGCCCCGGGTACGGTCTCCACCCCTGCTCCCGAAGCTCTTCCACCCCCGTTCCGGGAGCTCCTCCACCCTCGCCGCCGAGGCCCGACGGCCCCCGCCGCCGGAGCCCTCCGGGGCGCGTCAGCCCAGTGCGGCCCGGACCGCCGCCGCCACCTCGCCGGCCCGCCGGGCGGTCAGCGGACGGCCCGCCCCGTCGGTCAGGTAGAACGAGTCGACGGCCTCCGCGCCCAGCGTGGAGACGTGCGCGGTGCGCACCCGTACACCTGCCCCGTCCAGCGCCCGGCCGATCCGGTGCAGCAGCCCGGGGGCGTCGTGCGCGCGGACCTCCAGCACGGTCGCGGTCGCCGAGGCCACCGCGGGCGCCACCGCGACCAGCGGCGGCGGGGTGGGGATGCCCCGGCGGCGCGGGGCCGCGGCGTCCCGCTCGGCGAGGCGGCGGGTGACGTCCAGCGAGCCGTCCAGCGCCCGGCGCAGGTCGGCCCGCAGCCGGGCCGCCTCCGGCAGCTCGCCGTACTCGGCCGCCACCCGCCAGGACAGCAGCAGCACCGGCCCGGCGCCCACCGGGTCCAGCTCGCGCAGCCCGGCCGAGCGGACGGCCAGCCGGTGCAGCGCGAGCACCCCGGCGGCGGTGCCGAGCAGCCCGGGCCGGTCCGGGACGGCCAGGTTCAGCTCGACGCCCATCGGCTCGGCGCCCGGCTCCGCCCCCTCGGAGCGGGCCCGCAGCGACAGCGCCGGCTGGCCGGTCCGGGCGGCCTCGACCGCGAGCCGCTCCTGCTCGGCGGTCGGCGCGCCCTCCGCCGGCGGGGTGCCCGCCCCGGCCAGCCGGTCCGCCGCCCGGGCCACCAGGCCCTCCACCAGCGAGGCCCGCCAGCCGCTCCACGCGGCCGGGCCGGTGGCCAGCGCGTCCGCCTCGGTGAGCGCGTGCAGCAGCTCCAGCTCGGGCAGGGTGGTGACCACCTTGGTGACCGCCTCGACGGTGGCCGGGTCGTCCGGATCGCGCCGGGTCGCGGTGTCCACCAGCATCAGGTGGTGGCGGACCAGCACCGCCAGGGTCTCGGTGTCCTCGGGGCCGAAGCCCATCCGGGCGCCGAGGTCGCGGACGATCACCTCGCCGGCCTCGCTGTGGTCCCCCGGCCAGCCCTTGCCGATGTCGTGCAGCAGCGCGGCGACCAGCAGCAGGTCCGGGCGGGCCACCCGGCGGGTCATCGCGGCGGCCCGCACCGCCGTCTCCACCAGGTGCCGGTCCACCGTCCAGCGGTGCACCGCGTTGCGCTGCGGACGGCAGCGCACCCGCTCCCAGTCCGGGATCAGCCGGCGGACCAGCCCCTCCGCCTCCAGCGCCTCCCACACCGGGACGGCCGACTCCCCCGCGCCCAGCAGGGTGACCAGCTGCTCGCGCGCCTCGTCCGGCCAGGGCACCGGCAGCGGGCGGCACTCGGCGGCCAGCCGGCGCACCGTGGCGTACGAGACGGTCAGCCCGTTCTGCGCGGCGGCGGCCGCGGCGCGCAGCGGCAGCACCGGGTCGGCGGCCGGGCGGGCGCCCTGGGCGAGCACGGCCTCGCCGTCCTGCTCGACCACGCCCTCGGCGAGCGGCCGCCGCTCGACCGCGCCCCGGGCCACCGCGCCGGAGCCGCGTCCGGTGCCGGCGAACGGGATGCCCAGCCGGCGCACCCGCCGGCCGCGGCCGCCGCGGGCCGCGAGCACCCGGTCCACCGCCCGCCAGGTGACGTCGCCCGCGTACGCGACGGTGCGGGCGGCCTCGTAGACCCGGCGCAGCAGGGTGTCGGCGTCCAGCACCCCGAGCCGCTCGGCGACCTGGTCCTGGTCCTGGAGGCCGAGCCGGTCGGTGGCCCGGCCGGTGACCAGGTGCAGGGCGTCCCGCACGTCGGCCAGCCACCGCGCGGCGTCGTCCAGGCCGTCCCGGGGCGCGTCGGCCAGCCAGCTGGCGGCGATCGCGTCCAGCGCCACGACGTCGCGCAGGCCGCCGCGGGCCTCCTTGAGGTCGGGCTCCAGCAGGAAGGACAGCTCACCCTGCCGTTCGGCCCGCTCGCGGCCCAGCTCGCGCAGCTCGGGCAGGCGCGCGGGGGCGCTCGCGCGCCAGTCGGTGAGCACCGCGGCGCGCAGCGCGTCGGTGAGTCCTGGTCACCCAGCGCTACTGGCGGGCCAGGGTCAAGGCCGGCCAACCCGGCGGCACCAGTGGCGAGGCCGAGCGGTGGACCGCCCGCGGCTA
>NZ_JBSFJC010000094.1:0-34969 GCF_053597855.1 Kitasatospora sp. NPDC001225 | reverse complement strand
ATTGTTTTTGTTTTTTGGCGTCTTTAAATAAGGGTTAAAATACGCTCTCGCGGGGGGGGGGGGGGGGGGGGCCCCCCCCCCCCCCCCCCACCACCGTCAGCGCCGACAGTGCGCTCCGGCTACCTCCGCTCGTCCTCGATCAGCCCGAACTCCTGCATCAGCTCGCCGATCTCGGTGGCCTCCAGCCGGCGCAGCAGCCGCTTGCGCAGGAACTCCGGCCCGGGCAGGTCGAGTTCGGCGCCGTCCCGGAGCCGGGTGGTGGCGGCGAGCAGCTTGCGCACGTCGTAGGTGGAGTTGAACACCTCGGGCACGCCGCGCTCGACGTCGAGCAGCCGGTAGACGGCCTCCATGCCGGTGCGCACGGAGTACTCGGTGGTGAAGATGCAGTCCCGGGTGGTCTCCGCGAACTGGCCGATGAAGGCGAAGTTGACGGCGCCCTCCGGCACCACGTCCGGCCGGTCGCCCGCGTGCCGGGGCAGGAAGAAGGACGTCACGTACGGCATCATCACCGGCACGCAGCGGGCGGCGTTCGCGGCCAGGTCGGGGATCTCGCCGACCGGGACGCCCAGGTGGTACAGCCACTCCTGGGTGATCTCCTCACCCGTGCACTCCTGCATCGGCTTCTTCACGAAGTCGCCGGGTCGGTCGACGAACAGCGAGTAGACCCAGACCACGATCCGGTCGGCGGGCTGCTGCTTGAAGTGCGGCTGGCGGTTGACCGTCCAGCTCAGCAGCCAGGAGGAGTCCCGGGCGGTGACGATGCCGCCGGTGACCACACCGCCGCCGAACGGGTCGCGCCGCGCGACCTTCTGGATGTAGCGCGGGATGCGCGGGTCCAGGGTGGTGACGGTCGCCGACTCCCACTTGCTCTCCGGGATGTTGCCGCAGAACACCTCGGGGCGGCCGAAGGCCGGGTCCTTGGCGGCGATCCGGCGCCACAGGTCCCAGGCCGGGGCCGGGCCCTCGTCCAGCCGGGCCGGGGTGTGCTGGTCGCCGTCGTCGGAGTTCTCGGTGAGCGAGCCGATGGTGGTGAACACCAGGTCGTCCGGGCCGAGGTCCACCCCGCCCTCCCGGCCGGCCTCCCGCCAGTGGATCCGGGTGGCCTGCTTGCGGCCGGGGGAGCCGTCGCTGCCGGGGGCGAGGTCGAAGTCGATGTCGGTGACCTCGACCTCGTAGCGGAACCGCACGCCCTGGTCCGCCAGCCAGCGGGTCAGCGGCAGGACCATCGACTCGTACTGGTTGTACTTGGTGAACTTCAGCGCGGACAGGTCCGGCAGGCCGCCGATGTGGTGGATGAAGCGGTGCAGGTAGAGCTTCATCTCCAGCGCCCCGTGCCACTCCTCGAAGGCGAACATGGTGCGCCAGTACAGCCAGAAGTTGCTGTCCAGGAAGTTCCGCGAGAAGACCTCGTCGATCCGCTTGCCCTCCAGCTCCTCCCGGGTCGCGAGGAAGACCCGGACCAGGTCCTTCTGCGCCTTGTCGTCGAGCGCGAACAGGCCGTCGGTGCGCGCGTCCTGGCCCCGCCGCTCGGTGACCCGCTGGAGCGAGAAGTTGGGATCGTCCTTGTTGAGCCAGTAGAACTCGTCGAGGACGGAGGCGCCCTCGACCTCCAGCGAGGGCACCGAGCGGAAGAGGTCCCACAGGCACTCCATGTGGTCCTCCAGCTCGCGCCCGCCGCGGACCACGAAGCCCTTCTCGGGCACCTCGATCCCGTCCAGCGCGCCACCGGCCAGCTTCAGCCGCTCCAGGATTGTGATCCGCTCGCCGGGCACCTGGCCGTCCCGGACCAGGAACGCCGCCCCGGCCAGTGCGGCGAGCCCCGACCCGACGAACCAGGCCCGCTTGCGGTCGGCCCCCTCGGGCTTCCTCGGCCGGGCGAACGCCTCGTAGTTGCCGCTGCTGTAGTACAAGCCCGTGCTCCCTAGAACGTTCGACATCGAACCGCCCGGCGGGCATGCCGAATCCCGGCGGGCCGTCTCCATCCACCCATCCGGCGGTGATCTTCGCCCGCTGAGTAGGCCGAACGGGTGAGACGCGGGTGGTCCCGGCGGCGCGGGAACCCGGCGGGCCGCGTATGGAGCGCGTTGGGAACGCCCTCCGGGACGTCAGGAAGCCGTCAAGGAGCGCAGGTCAGCCCCGGCGCGGCGGTTGGCTGGGGGGCGACGGAGAACACGACCACACGAGGACGGAACATGCACGGCAACGGGCGGCACGAGGACGGCGCGGCACCCAGGGTGGTGGTCGGGGTCAGCGGCTCGCTGGGCAGCCTGGCCGCACTGCACCGGGGCGCCGCCGAGGCCCGCGACCGCGGCGCCGTCCTGGTGCCGGTGCTCGCCTGGGAGCCCCCCGGCGGCGAACACGGCTACCGGCGCTCGCCCTGCCCGCCGCTGCTCGCTGCCGTCCGGGAGGCCGCCGACCAGCGGCTGCGGGACGCCCTCGACGCGGCCTTCGGCGGCGCCGGCCCCGGCGTGCCGATGCGCCCGGTGCTGGTCCGCGGCGACACCGGCCCGGCCCTGCTGCACATCGCCGACCGGCCGGACGACCTGTTGGTCCTCGGCCACAGCGGCGGCCCGCTGCGCCGCCGGCTGCGGCGCGCGGTGCCCGCCTACTGCGCCCGGCGGGCCGGCTGCCCGGTGCTCACCGTCCCGGCCCCCGAGCTGCTGCACGACCTGGAGGCCCTGCACCGCCGCACCCGCTGGCACCTGCCGGTCGGGCCCGCGCCCGAACTCCTCGCGGCGGAGCGGTAGTCCGCGGTGCGGATGTACTCGGCCCGCCCCGGCGGCACCCGCTACCACCCCGTGCTGGAGCGGCTGTCGGCCGGCACCGCGGGCAGCGTGGCGCTGCTCGCGGGCGGCGGAGTGGCGCTGGTGCTCGGCGTCCTCGGCGAACTGCACTCGGGCCCGCTGCCGTACGTCGGCTACCTGGCGCTGTGCGCCCTGGTCGGCCGCCGCTCCCGGCCGGCGGCCGCGCCGCTGATCGGCCTGGCCGCCTGGCTCTGCCGCAACGCCTTCGCCGAACACCACCACGGCGAACTCGGCTGGGCGGGACCGTGGGTGGAGGCCGGGCACTACGCGGTGTTCACCGCCGCCGCCCTGCTGGCGGCCCTGCCCGCCGCCCTCCCGCGCCGCTCGGTGCGGGTGGCGCTGCTGCGCCCGGACCGCCCGGTCTGAGGCGCGGCCCGTGAACGGTCCGCCCGTACGGACGGACCGCGCCGAGGAACCGGGGCTCCGGCCGGTATCCGGAGCCCCCCGGCGAACCGGTGGGGACAGGTGGCCGGGCGCGCGGAGCGGTCGACGGTTCGGACAGCGGGCCCGCCCGTACGGACAGGCCCGCCGCGACCGCCCCGCGCGCCCCGGTCATAGGCGCGTCCCGGTCGGAGACACGGGGACGCGCGGGGGCGCGCGGGGGACGCGTGCCTACAGCGTGAGCATCGTGCGGTGCGCCACGGTGGTGTCCCGCAGGGGTTTGAGCGCGAGCCGGACCAGGGCCAGGGCGTTGTCGTCCCCGGCGATCCGGTTGGCGCTCAACTCGCCGCAGGACAGGCACTGGTGGATGATCATCCACTCGCCGTCGGCGCGGACCGACAGGCTCAGCACCGTCATCCGGCCGCCGCAGCCGGCCGCCCGGTCGCCGGGTGTCCGGCCGTCGACATGACGGCTGGCCAGGCAGTTCGGACAGTGGTTGCGGTGGGCGGTGCCGGGGGCGTCCAGCGGGACGTCCAACCGGCAGTCCACGCAGCGGAAGGCGTGCGCCCGGTGCCCGCCCTGCCCGTGCAGGACGTCCTTGTACCGCTGCGGGCGGCGGTCCCGCCGACCCCCGCCGCCGGTGTTCTTGCGTCGTGGCATGGTTCGGTCCTCCCTCTTCCGGGCGCGCTTCAGAGGGTGCCGAACGCTTCGAGCGGGAACGGCGGTTGGGCGAGCGGCCGGACGGCCATCCGCATCAGGACGAGCTGGTTGTCGTCCGTGCAGACCGGGGTGGACGTCAGCTCGTCGCAGCGCACGCACCGGTGGACGACCGTCCAGTCGCCGGTGCGCAGCACGGCGATGGCGATCGGCGACATCCGGCCCAGGCAGTCGCTCGGCCCGCCCTCGACGTGGTCGAGGACGTGCTGCGAGTGCAGGCAGGACGGGCAGTGGTTGCGCCGCGTGCCGTCGGCGGCGTAGGTGGAGACGGTCAGACCGCACCAGGCGCAGGCGAAGGTGGAGGTCTTCAGAACGGGGGGAGTGCTGGAGGTGCTGGACACCCGGGGTGCTCCTTGCTGGGGGGTTCGTGCAGTGGCAGCAAGAGCAGGCCGAGCGGCCTCGACTGGTCGTCAGGCGATGCTCGTCAGACGGTGGTCGTCGGACGGTGGCGAGGCGCACTCGGCGCGATCCGGGACATCAAGACACCCTCTCCGGTCGGGCGGCAGCCCGGGTCGATCGGTACGGAACGGCGTCAGCCTAATCACGCCGGTCGCCCGGGCGCCAACGGTTTTCTCCCCGCTCCGGCCCTCGTCGCGGCGCCGGACATAAGGGCGCGCACGATGTCGGTATGGAGGTGACCAGGATGCCGTCGGCGCTCGGTCCCGGCCCCGGCCCTGCCGACGGTCCAGGCTCCCGGTCAGTCGTCGGCGGGCAGCTCCGCCGGGACGGCGAGCACGTCGACCAGGGCCTCGCCGCGCAGGACGGTGAGCGGGAGCGGGCGGCCGATCGCGTCGGCCAGCATCAGGCGCTGGAGGGCCTGGGCGCTGCCCATCGGCTCCCCGGCGGCGGTGAGCAGCAGGTCGCCCTCGTGCAGCCCGGCGCGGTCGGCGGGCGCGCCGGGCACCACCTCGACGATCCGCAGACCGGTGGGCTGTCCGGTGCGGTGGCGCAGGGCGGGCGGCAGGGGCGCGGGCACCCCGGCGAGGCCGAGGTAGGCGCGGCGGATCCGGCCGTCGGCGAGCAGCGCGGCGACGATCCGGCGGCTGGTGGCGTCGATCGGGACGGCCAGGCCGAGCCCGTTCCCGGCCACCGCCGTGGTGATGCCGACCACCTGGCCGTCCGCGGTGGCCAGCGCGCCGCCGGAGTTGCCCGGGTTGAGCGCGGCGTCGGTCTGGATCACGTTGTCGATGACCCGCACCGCGCTGCCGGAGCGGGCCGGGATCGAGCGGCCCAGCGCGCTGACCACGCCCGCCGTGACCGACCCGGCCAGGCCCAGCGGGTTGCCGACGGCCACGACCAGCTGCCCGACCCGCAGGCCGGTCGCCTCGCCGAGCGTCACCGGCGACGGCGTGGGCCCGTCGGCGCGCAGCACGGCCAGGTCGGAGAGCGGGTCGGCACCGATGGTGTGGAAGGGGGAGGTGGTGCCGTCGGCGAAGGCCAGCGTCCCGGCGTCGGCGTGGCCGACCACATGGGCGTTGGTGACCAGGAACCCGTCCTCGGTGAAGACCACCGCCGAGCCGAGCGCGGTGCTGAACCAGCCGCCCCGGCCGCGCCGGGGCACCTGGAGCGCGGCGACCCGCGGGGTCAGCGCGGCGGCGACGGAGGTGACGACCCGGGAGTAGGCGTCCAGCGGCGCCTGCGCCTCGGGGACCGGGCCCGGCCCGGGGAGCGTGTCGGCCATGGTGCTCACCCCTCTCGCGGGCGCGGTTCTCACGATGGCACCAGATGGCAACAATGGTGGGGCGCCCGGTCTTCCGGGCCCGCCGCCGGCGCCGTCCTGACGCTTTCTTGACGTGCGGAAAATGCCCAAGAGAAGGAAAAGCGAGCGTATAGTCCGAGTAAAGCCGCAGTCGTGGGAGGGCCGATGGAAACGACCGTGCCGGAGCCGGACCGGCGGGACTCGCCGGTCTCACCGAACTCGTTGAACCCACCGGAATTACCGGATTCGCCGGTCTCGGCGGGCGACCCGGCCGCGCCGGGTGCCCTCGACCCGCTGCTGCGCCCCACCCGGGAGGCGCTGCTGGCCCGCCGCGCCCACCCGGCCCCGCGCTGGAAGCGCCTGCTGCAGCCGGGCCCGTCCGGTCCGGCGGCCTGGATCCGGCCGGAGGCCGACGCCCAGGCCGAGCGCCTCGGACGCCGTACGCCCGGCACCGAGCACGTCCTGCTCGCCCTGCTGGCCGTGCACGAGGTGGCCCGCCACGAGCCGCGGCCGGTGGAGGAGGACGGCGCCGGCGAACTGCTCGCCGGTCTCGGCCTCGACTACGCCCGGGCGCACGCCGCGCTCGACTCCGGCGAGGTGACGCTGCCCGCCGACCCTCGCTCGGTGGAGGCCTACCTGGCCGACGTCGCAGGTCAGGGCACTGATCGGTTGCTCCGGGCGTTGTTGGAGGAGGACACCAGGGCCCGACGCCTGGTCGACGCCCTGCGGGGCTGAGGGCTACGCGCCTGGGGCCCGCGTGGCCGCGACAAGCCGAGAAGCCGAGAAGAAGGGACACCCCGATGCACGTCACCCTCGCCGAGGAGCTGATGCTGCTCTCGCTGGACGACGAGTCCGGCGTGGCGAAGGACGCCGCCACCGCCGCCTGGGCCGCCGCGGGCGGCATCCTGGCCGAGCTGGTGCTGGCCGAGCGGGTCGCGATCGACGAGGGCCGGCTCACCGTCACCGACCGCACCCCGACCGGCGAACCGCTGGTGGACGGCCGGCTGACCCGCCTCGACGAGTGGGCCGCCGGACGCCGCTCCGGCAAGGCCAAGGCGGCCGACTGGCTGACCAGGGACCGGTCGACGGTGGTCGCCGACACCGTCGCGCGGCTGTGCGAGCGCGGCCTGGTGGTCGAGGAGCGCCGCCGCGCGCTGGGCATCTTCCCGGTCCGCCGCTACCCGGAGGCGGACGGCGGCGCGGAGCGCGAACTGCGCGCGCGGCTGGCCGCGGTGGTGCTGGACGGCGCCGAACCGGACCTGCGCACCGCCGCCCTGGTGGCCCTGCTGCACGGCTCCCGGCTGCACGGGCTGGCCTTCCCCGAGCTGCCCCGCAAGCAGGTCGAGCCGCGCTTCGCCGAGATCGCCGCCGGTGACGGGGCGGCCGATTCCGTCCGCGAGGCGATCCGGGCCGTGCAGCTCACCATGGCCGCCGTCACCATCGCGACCACCGTGGCGGCGACCACCGCGGCCACCGTCTGAGCGCGTCGGGCGGGCCGGCGGGTCGGGCGCGGCCCGCCCGCCCGCGTGCGCCGTACCGCTCAGAGCACCGCGGCGCCGAGGGTGATCGAGCCGAGCACCACCAGCACCCCGAGCGCGAGGAACCCGTACTCCAGCCCCGCGCGCTCCCGCCCGTCCACCAGCACCTGCCGCGGGTCCGCCGGGTCGTAGCGGACCGGGACGAAGCCGCCGTCCGGCAGCGGGTGGCGGGCGGTGGAGGGGACGGGGGAGAAGACCTCGACCACCCGGCCGTCCTCGGTCTCGAACTGGAGCAGTGGCCGCGGCGGCAGCGCGCGGTCCTCCGGCGCCGCGGCACGCTCGCGTACCAGCGCCCGCACGGGGACGCCGACCCGGCGCAGCCTCCGCAGTTCGCGCAGGCCGACCACCCCGGCGAGGTAGGCGACCACGCCGCCCAGCGCGCCGAACACCACCACGGCGAACCCGGCCGTACCGCCGCCCATCGCCGCCTCCCTCTCCGACCGTCCGACCCCGACCGATCCTGACCGACCCTGTCCGGGGTTCCCCCAGGGCTCCAGTATCGCGCGGGGAGGCACTCTTGACGCCTCGGAATGGTCCAGTCCACTCTGGGCGACGGCATGTTCCTGTCGCCACCGGCCCCGTCCTCCGGCCGGCCCCGACCACCGCAAGGAGCACCGTCCGTGACCAGGCGCCCCGCTCTCCTCGCCGCGCTCACCGTCCTCACCCTCGGCAGCGCCGCCCCCGCGGCCGTGGCCACCGACTCCGCCGCCCCCGCGGCCGTGGTCAAGGTCGGCACCGCCAAGCAGCTCCAGAGCGCGCTCGCCGCCGCCGCGCCCGGCCAGACCATCCAGCTCGCCGACGGCACCTACACCGGCACCTTCAAGGCCACCACCCCCGGCACCGCCGCCGCCCGGATCACCCTCACCGGCTCGGCGAAGGCCGTCCTCACCACCCCCACCGGCGGCGGCTACGGCCTCCACCTCGACGGCGCGAGCTACTGGACCGTCCAGGGGCTGACCGTCACCGGGGCCCAGAAGGGCATCATGGCCGACTCCGCCGACTACGTGGTCCTCGACGACGTGACGGTCCACCACACCACCATGGAGGGCGTGCACTTCCGCAACTCCAGCGCCCACGGCACGCTGCGCGGCTCGCGCATCCACGACACCGGCCTCAGCCGGGACGGCATGGGCGAGGGCGTCTACGTCGGCACCGCCAACACCCTGACCGACCACAGCGACTACGTGCGGATCACCGGGAACACCTTCGGCCCGAACATCGGCGCCGAGAACGTCGACCTCAAGGAGGGCACCGTCGGCGGCCTCGTCTCCGGCAACACCTTCGACGGCGACGGCCTCACCGGGCGCAACTACGACGACTCCTGGGTCGACGTGAAGGGCAACGGCTACGTCGTCGAGAACAACACCGGCCGGCGCACCACCGACGACGGCTACCAGGTCCACAGCGTCCGGCCGGGCTGGGGCTGCGGCACCGTCTTCCGGGGCAACCGCTCCGACCTCACCGGCGCCACCGGCCCGGACCGCTACGCGATCGACGTGACCGACTACGACGCGGCGAACTGCACGGTGACGATCGGCGCGGGCAACACCGTCACCGGGGGCCGGGGGCTGGTGAACCCCGGCATCCCGGTGGGCTGAGGCCGGACCCTACAGGTCCCCGAGCGGCACCTTCGGGTCGGCCAGCGCCTTGGTGTCCACCACCCGCCCCGAGCGCACCAGTTCGCGGATCGGGTCGGTGACGTCCCAGACGTTGACGTTCATCCCCGCGAGCACCCGGCCGCCGGAGAGCCAGAACGCGATGAACTCGCGGGTGGCCGGGTCGCCGCGGAACACCACCCGGTCGTAGCCGTCGGGTTCGACGTAGCCGACGTACTCCATGCCGAGGTCGTACTGATCCGTGAAGAAGTACGGGACCCGGTCGTACACCGCGTCCGGCTGCCCGAGCAGTGCGCGGGCGGCGGTCTGCGGCTGGTTGAGCGCGTTGGCCCAGTGCTCGACCCGGACGTGCCTGCCGAACAGCGGGTGGTAGGCGTTGGCGACATCGCCGGCCGCGTACACGTCCGGGTCCGAGGTGCGCAGGTGCTGGTCGGTCTTGATCCCGTTGTCGACCTCCAGCCCGGCCGCCTCGGCGAGGCCGGTGGCGGGGGCGATGCCGATGCCGACGACCACCGCGTCGGCCGCCACCGTCGTGCCGTCGGCGAGCTTCACGCCGGTCACCGAGCCGCCCTCGCCGGTCAGTTCGGCCACCTTCACACCGAGGCGCAGGTCCACCCCGTGCTCCCGGTGCAGGTCGGCGAAGACCTGGGCGACCTCCCGGCCGAGCACCCGCAGCAGCGGCAGTTCCAGCGCTTCCAGCACCGTCACCTCGGCGCCCGCCTCGCGGGCCGCGGCCGCCACCTCCAGCCCGATCCAGCCCGCGCCGATCACCGCGATCCGGGCCCCGGGCCGCAGCGCCGCCCTGATCCGGTCGCTGTCCTCGACCCGGCGCAGGTAGAGCACCCCGTCCTGGTCCGCGCCGGGCACCGGCAGTCGGCGCGGCACCGAGCCGGTGGTCAGCAGCAGCTTGGCGTACTCGATCCGGCCGTCGTCGGCGAGCGTCACGGTGTGCCCGGCCGGGTCGATCTCGGCCACCGCCGTGCCCAGCCGCAGCGTGACGTCGTGCTCGGCGTACCACTGCGGCGGGTGGACGTAGATCTTCTCCCGGGGCGTCTTGCCCTGCAGGTAGCCCTTGGACAACGGCGGCCGCTCGTACGGGCGCTCGTGCTCCTCGCCGATCAGGACGATGCCGCCCCGGTAGCCGGCCTCGCGCAGCGCCTCGGCCGCCTTCGCGCCGCCCAGGGACGCCCCGACGACGACGATCGGGCGCTGCCGCCCGCCGTCCGCTCCGGTGGTCCCGGTGTCCGTGCCCGCCATGCTCGACTCCTCGTTCTCCGGCCGTGGTCGGGGTCAGCCTGCCGCCGTCCGGGTGGTCTGTCGAGACCGCGCCTGGCGCGCCGCGCCGCGCTCGCCCGTACGAGTGAACGCGGGCGTCGCGAGGGTCCCGTGCGGGCCTCAGGCCGTCATCGCCTCCCTGACCAGCGCGGTGTCGGTGAACTGCTCGAAACGCACGATCCGGCCGCCGCGCACGGTGAAGTGGTGGGCGACCCGCACCGCGAGCGGTTTTCCGGTGGCCCTGTGGACGGCCGTGTAGCGGGCCAGGACCACGACGTCCTCGCCGTCCACCACGTAGCTGTCGTCGTGCGCCGTCCAGTCGTCCCAGTCGGCGGCCAGCCGCTCCATCACGTTGGTGGTGACGCCCTTCGGAGTGCGGTAGGTGCCGCCCAGCGGGAAGCCGGCCATCTCGGTCCACTCCACGTCCTCGGCCAGGGTGGCGCGCAGCGCGGCCAGGTCGCCCCGGGCGGAGGCCAGGTACTGGCGGCGCACCACGTCGGCGGGGGACTGCGACTCGGCGAAGGAGGCGACGTCCCGGGGGATCTCGATCACCGTCCGCTCACCCCCACGCCATCTCGCCCATGACGACCTTGGTGCCGATGTCCACCGCGATCCGCAGCCCCAGCGTCGGGAAGCGCCGCTCCAGCGCCTCCTTGGCGGCGGCCGCGTCCGCGGCCCGGCCGATCTCGGTCTCGAAGGCGCGCAGGTAGGCCCGGGTGTGGTCGACGGCGTTCAGGTCCGTGGGCGCGCCGGCGATCCGGTGGCCGGCCGCCACCCAGGTCGGGTGGAGCGCCTCGATGCCGTCCAACAGGTCGATCCAGGCGGCCCGTTGGGCGGAGGTCGGGGTGTCGGCGGTCCACACGTGCAGCCCCTCGAAGAGCAGCACCCCGCCCAGCACGGCCCGGTGGTGGTGCTGCCAGAGGTAGTGCCGGTCCGGCAGGTGGAAGTCGGCGCCGCGCAGCTCGAAGCGGTGGCCCTCGAAGACCAGCTCGTCCCCGTGCAGCACCTCGGGCCGCACCAGCCGGGTGGGCAGCTCCGGGCCCAGGTGGGCCCAGGCGCGCAGCTTGGCCTCGTACGTCTCCTGGATGTGCTCGACGGTCGTGGCGGTGGCCAGGAAGCGGGCCCGCGGGAAGGCGTCCTGGACCTCCTGGGCGCCGAAGTAGAAGTCCGGGTCGCCGTGGCTGACGAAGACCGTGGTCAGCTCCTTGCCGCTCGCCCTGATCCGCTCCACCAGCCGGCGCCCGTCGGAGCGGGTGAACCCGGCGTCCACCAGCAGCGCGTCCTGCGGGCCGGTGACCAGGACGGAGGTCTTGTTGAGCGAGCTGTCGGGGCTGTCGATGATCTCGAAGTCGAGTGCGCTCATGCTTGATTGGTCCTTCCTCGGGCCGGTCACGCCTCGCCGTCAGCATCACCGGTCCGCGGCCCGTCCGCATCCGGAAGGCCTAGGGCCTGTCTTCAAACTCCCGGCGTCGCCCCGCAGACGCGAGTTTGAAGACAGGCCCTAGCCGCGGGTCCAGAGCGTGAGGTCGCTGCTGGTGGCCACCGCGAGGGTCCGGCCGGTCGGGGAGAAGCCGGCCGCGCGGAAGGTGGACCAGGAGGAGTCGAGGACCAGCCACCAGTTCTCGCCGTGCTCGCCCTGCCACGGCCCCCGGCCGCTGGCGAGCAGCACCCGGTGGTGCGGCCACTCCGGCGCGACCACCTCGATGTGCCAGCCCCCGTCGGCGGCGGTGTGCAGCCCGCCGCCCCACGTCCCCGCCACCGGGATGCGCACGTCCGCGACCTGGCCGAGGCCGGGGCAGGCGAGGTCCTGGCCGTCCGGGTCCTCGGCGGGCTCGTGGTCGCGGGCCAGCTTGAGGCCGGTCACCGCGTCGAACAGGCCGTGGCCGCTGTGCGAGACCGTCAGCACCAGGTCGTGCCCGCTCTCCGGGTGGACGGCGAAGCCGATGCCGAGCAGCCCGCCGACCGCGATCATCCCCCGGCCGACGGGCCGCCACGGCTCCGGCGGAGCGGTCACCCCGGCGGCCATGATCCGGTCGCGGAGGTGCTGCTGGTGCGGGGTGAGAGCCATGGGGCCGATCATCCCACCGGGGTCGGGGCTACGGCCTTCACCGCGGACCCAGCCGCAGCACCGCCAGCGCCCCCAGCGCCGTGGCGGCGGCGAGCGACGCCCACAGCGCCCCCGGTCCAGCGGCCAGCAGCGCCGTCAGCACGGCCGGCGCGGCCGCCCGCCCCACCCCCGAGGACAGCTCCCAGCGCGCCAGCGCCCGGCCGAGCAGGTGCGGCGGGGCGACGGACGCCACCAGCGCCGTCCCCGAGCCGGTGTAGAGGATCTCGCCCAACGTGTACAGCACCGAGACCGCCGCGACGCCCGCCGCCCCCGGCACGCCGCCCAGCGAGCCGACCGCCCAGAAGGCCAGGTAGGACACCGCCAGCAGCGCCCCCGAGGCCGCCAGCACGGTGTGCCGCGAACGGTCCGCCAGCTTCAGCACCAGCGCCAGCTGCAGGGCGATCACCAGCACCGTGTTGCCGACGAAGACGCCCGAGGACCAGGCCGGCGAGGCGTGCAGGTGCAGCACCAGCAGCGCGGGCAGCGCCACCTCCAGCACGTCGAAGCAGAACGCGTACGGCACGTTGGCGAGGCTCAGCAGGGTGATCCGGCGCAGCGGCTCCGCCCGCTCCCGGGTGTCCGCCGGCCGCTCCTGCCGCGGGGCCCGCACCCGCAGCGAGCCCACCAGGGCGGCCGCGACCAGGCAGGCCGCGCCCGTCACCCCGGCCAGCAGCCGGATCACACCCGTCCCGCCGCTCACCGCCACGGTGGCCAGCAGCGCGCCCGTGCCCATCCCGGCGTTGCGCAGCGACCGCCCGGCGGCCAGCGCGGCGTCCCGCAGCCGGCCTTCGGTCAGCGTGCTCACCACGGCCGCGTGGGTGGTCGGCCAGGACTGGCTGCCCACCCCGAACAGCACCGCCGCCGCGGTGAACCCCGGCTGGCCGTCCGCGAGCAGCAGCGCCAGCGCACCCGCCGCCCGCACCAGCAGGGTGACGGCGGCGGGCAGGGTGCGGGCGCCGCGGTCGATCCAGCGGCCGGTCAGCGGCACCACCAGCAGGCCCGCCACCATCCCGGCGGACAGCGCCAGCCCGGCCGCCCCCGCGCCGAGGCGCAGCACGCCGATGCCGTACAGCAGCAGGAACGGCCGCAGCAGGCCGCCGCCCACCGCGTCCACCGCCAGCGCGACGGCGTACCGGGGCCCGCCGGCGGCGGTCAGCAGGCCCAGCAGCGCGGACGGCCCCCGGCGGCCCGTGCCGATCGGCGGGGCGGGCGGCTCGCCGTGGCGGGCGGCCGCGTGGTCGTGGACGGTCTTCTCCCGGATCAGGCTCATGGCCGGTACCGTCCGCCCAGGTCGGACCGCCTGGCACGCGGATTGACGCTTACCGTCAATCCGCGGCGGAGGCCGTCGGGCGGGGTGACAGGATCGAACGCGTGAGTGAGCGGAGCGAGCGAACCATCAGGACCAGCGTGTGGGCGCATGCCCCTGCGGAGCGCTGGGGGTACCCCCGGCCGGAGGCCGGGGGAGAGGCGGGCGCATGAGCCTGACGATCGACATCACCGGCCTGCCCGACGAGCGCCTGCTCTTCACGCCCTCCCCGCTCGGCGAGCTGAACGCCATGCTGCACGTGCTCGCCGAGCCCGCGCACCACCCCTCGCTGCACGGCTGGGCCGGCTGCACCGCCGCCGTGATCCCGCCCGAGCTGTCCGAACGGCTCCTGGAGGCCGACTTCCTCTGGCGCTCCTCGCGCGCCGACTTCCTCGTCCCCGGCCTGCCCGGCGCCACGCTCGACGAGGAACTCGACGCCATCGACCGGATCGACGACGAGCTGTACGTCGCCGCCGCCCTCATCACCACCTGCGGCTCCTCCCGGCTCACCCGCCGGATGGGCTCCCCGCTCACCGACCCGGACGCCAACGAGCGGGCCCGGGAACTCGCCCTCGCCCGCGGCCCCCGGCAGGCCGCCTTCGCCGACCGGCTGCTCGCCGACCCGCCGGCCGTCCGGGCCCTGGTGCGGCGGATGCTGGAGGACTGCCGGTCCGCGTTCTTCGCCGACGCCTGGCAGCGCGTCCTGCCCGACCTCGCCGCCGACGCCCGGCGCAAGGCCGACCTGCTCGCCCGCCGCGGCCTCGCCGAGGCGCTCGCCGACGTCTCGCCCTCCGTCACGCTCGACCAGGGCGGGGACGGACGGCGCCGGATCGTCATCGACAAGCTCCAGGACAGCGCCACCAGCGGCACCGACTCCGGGGGCGTCACCTTCATCCCGACCGCCTTCGGCCGCCCGCACCTGCTGGTGGTGCACGCGAGCGGCTGGCGGCCCGTCCTCCAGTACCCCGTCGCCGAGGCCGGCCTGCCCGAGCCCGTCTCGCTCGCCCTCGTCCAGCAGCGCCTGGAGGCGCTCGCCCACCCCGTCCGGCTGCGCCTCGCCCGCACCATGGCCCGCGGCCCGCACACCACCGGCGAACTGGCCTCCGCCTGGCAGCTCAGCGCGCCCGAGGTGTCCCGGCACCTGGCCGTGCTGCGCAAGGCCGGACTGCTGACGACCCGGCGGCGCGGACGGTACATGCTCTACGAGCTCGACCTGGCGGGCAGCGCCCGGCTCGGCTCGGACTTCCTGGAGGCGGTGCTGCGGTGAGGGCCCCCGCTCCGGTGGGAAACAGTGCTCCGGTGGAAGCGGTGCTCCGGTGGGCGGGAACAGCGGACGAGCGGCAGGCGTTCGTCCGATCATGACCGACGACGCCGCTCCTGAGATCCTCCGCTACGCCGCCTTCGCCACCCGTTCCGAGGGCGGCAACCCGGCCGGCGTGGTGCTCGACGCCACCGGGCTGACCGACGAGCGGATGCTCGCCGTCGCCGCCGAGGTCGGGTACTCCGAGACCGCCTTCCTGACCGCCGGCCCGGCCGAAGGGGCCTACCGCGTACGGTACTTCAGCCCGCTCGCCGAGGTGCCGTTCTGCGGGCACGCGACGGTCGGCGCCGCCGTCGCCCTCGCCGAGCACGTCGGCCCCGGGCGGTACGTCTTCGTGACCGCGGCCGGGGACGTCCCGGTCGGGGTCGAGCGCGGGGCCGACGGGCTGCTGCGCGCCACCCTCACCAGCGTCGAGCCGAAGGTCGAGGAGGTGCCGGCGGCCGACGTCGCGGAGGCGCTCGCCCTGCTCGGCTGGTCCGCCGCCGACCTCGACCCGGCCCTGCCGCCCCGCGTCGCCTACGCGGGCGCCCGCCACCTCGTCCTGCCGGTCGCCACCCGCGAGCGGCTGGCCCGGCTCGACTACGACTTCGACGGCCTCGCCGCCCACATGCGCGCCCGCGACCTGACCACCCTGCAGCTCGCCTGGCGGGAGGCCCCCGAGGTCTTCCACGTCCGCGACCCGTTCCCGGTCGGCGGCGTGGTCGAGGACCCGGCCACCGGCGCCGCCGCGGCCGCCTTCGGCGCCTACCTGCGGGAGCTCGGCGCGGTGACGGCCCCGGCGGTGCTCACCCTGCACCAGGGCGAGGACCTGGGCCGCCCGGGCGTCCTGCGGGTCGAACTGCGGGCCGAGGACACCCGGGTGCGGGTCTCCGGCACGGCGGTGGCGATCCGGTAGGGCCTGTTCAGGACCTCAGGGCGGGGGCTGCGGCAGGACCAGCTCGCCCTCGCCCCGGGGCTCCTCGAAACTGTCGAAGTAGTGGTCGAACAGCTCCGCGGTCACGAAGGCGGAGTTGGCGCCGGCCTGCTCGTTGCGGAGCGCCAGGCGGCGCTCCAGCGTCGCCCGGTCGGCCTTGAGGTGCACCAGCTCCCAGCGGCAGCCGTGGCTCTCCACCAGGGCCTTGTAGTTGTCCCGGGCCGTGCGGCTGCGGAAGGTGTAGTCGACCACCACATCGCGGCCGGCCCGCATCAACTCGACCAGTTCGACGAGCTGTTCGCGGCGGATCCCGTCCTTGAGCCGGTCGAACTCCGCCCGCGGCAGGACCAGCCCGGCATCGCACCGCCCGAGCCGCTCCCAGACCACCTCGTCGATCGACAGCCGCGCGTAGCCCCGCCGGACGAGGCCCATCGCATACGTGGTCTTGCCCGCCCCGGGCAGACCGCACATCAGCACCACCGTGCCCGATCGCCGTGTCACCGGCCCAGGTTAGCCCCGGGTGGGGCGGCTCCGCCCCGCTCCGGGCGGGCGGAAATTCGTTCGCGCCGAGCCGCTCCGGTGGGCGAAGCTGCTCCGATGCAGCGAGCGAGCAACCGGACCGTGACGGTCGATCTCACCTACGGCGACGAGCACTTCGGGCAGCTGGGCCCGTTCGAGGTGGAGGTCGGCTGGTGGTCCTCGGTGGACGGGGTGGTCGCGCGGGCGACCGAGGCGGCCGGGGTGCCGGTGCTGGTGGCCCGCCTGGTCGAAGGCCGGAGCGAGGACCCGGGCCACGGCGGGCGGGTCCGCTACCACGCCGAGGCGCTGCGCCAGCCGACCGCCCTCACGGCCGGTACCCCGGACGACGGGACGGCCGCGCTGCTCGGCCCCGCCGAGCGCCGCGCCGCCTGGGCCACGCCCGGCGGCCTGCGGGAGGCGCTGGACTGGGCGGAGGCACGGCTCGCCGCCGTCGGCCGTCCGTCGGCCGGGCCCGCGCGGCAGATCCGGACCTGGAACCTCTCCGGCCTGTTCCGCCTCCCCACCGCCACCGGCGCCGACGCCTGGCTGAAGACCACGACGCCCGCGTTCAACGCCCACGAGGGCGAGGTCATCGCACTGCTCGGCGGCGTGGACCGCGGGCTCGTCCCGACCGTCCTCGCCGCCGACCCCTCCGCCGGCCGGCTGCTGCTCGACCACGTCCCCGGCGAGGACTGCTGGAGCCCCTCCGCCGGGACGGTGGCCGACGTCGTCCCCCGCCTCGTCGCCGCCCAGGCCGCGCTCGCCGACCGCCCGGCCGACCTGGCCGGCCTGCGCGACCGCACCCCGCGCGCCCTGGCGGCCCAGCTGGCGGCCCTGTCGGACCGGTTCGCCGAGGAGACCGACCTGACGCCCGAGGAACTGGACCGGCTGGCCGCCTTCGCCGCCGACCTGCCCGGGCTGCTGGACCGGCTCGCCGACTGCGGCCTGCCGGAGACGCTGCTGCACGGCGACTTCCACCCCGGCAACTGGCGCTCCGACGGCGCCGGCACGGTGGTCGTCGACTACGCCGACTCCTGCCTCGGCCACCCCGCCCTGGACGGGCTGCGCCCGCGCGCCTACCTCGGCGAGGAGGCCTGGCAGCACCACGTCCGGGTCTGGACGGAGGCCTGGCAGCGCCACGCCCCCGGCTCCGACCCGGGGCGCGCCCTCGAACTCGCCGAGCCGCTCTACCACCTGTCCTACGCCCTGCGGTACCAGGAGTTCCTGGACCACATCGAGCAGAGCGAACGCCCCTACCACGAGGGCGACCCGGCCGCCGAGCTGCGCGCCCTGCTGGCCTGCGGAACGGCCGGTCGGCCCGCGTAGACTGCCGAGGTGGAACGACCGACGCCGGCCCCCGGAGCCTCCGGGACTCCCGTCCTGCCCGAGCTGCCGCTGCAGGAGCTGGAGTGCTTCGCCGTCCTCGTCCACCAGTTGCACTTCGGGCGGACGGCGGAGCGCCTCGGCGTCTCGCAGGGGCGGGTCTCCCAGCTGATCAAGCGCCTGGAGAGCAGGGTCGGCGCACCGGTGTTCCAACGGACCAGCCGCCGGGTCGAGTTGACCGAACTGGGGCGGGCGCTGGCCGAGCAGGTGGTGCCCGCCTTCGAGCGGCTCCGGGAGGGCTACGACGCGGCCCGGGCCGCCGCGGCCACCGCGCGTCCGCTGCGGCTGGGCTTCCAGTGCGCGGTGTACGAGCCGGTCGCCCGGGTGCTCGCGCGCCTGCCGGAGGGCACGGTGCGGCTGGTCGAACTGCCGTGGGCGGACCCGTTCTCGCACCTCGCCCGGGGCGAGGTGGACCTGGCGATCGTGCTCGCCCCGTGCCGGGAGCCGGGCCTGGACGTGCTGATGGAGTTCTCCCGCCAGCCGGTGTACCTGGCGGTCTCCGCCGAGCGGCGCCTCGGCGGGGCGGACGGCGCGGACGGGGTGGGCGCGGAGGAGCTGGCCGGGGTGCCGCTGATCGAGCCGCGCGGCCCGGCGCCCGAGTACTGGCGGTGGGCGCAGGCGCCCCGGCGGACGCCGGGCGGGCGCGAGCTGGCCTACCCGGCGGGTGCGGCCACCATCCAGGAGGGCCTGTCGATGGTGGCCGGCACCCGTCAGGGGCTGCTGCTGTGCGAGCGCAGCACGGCGTACGTCCGGCGGCCGGACATCCGCTTCCTGCCGGTGCCCGGGCTGGAGCCGACGGCGCTGGAGGTGGTCCAGCACGAGCGGCGGCCGCACCGGCTGGCGGCCGGGTTCGTCGAGCTGCTGGCCGGGCTCCTCGACTGAGCCCGCGGGGAATCAGACGGGCCGGTCGGGCCGCCGGCCGGGCCGGTGATCGGGCCGCCGTCAGGGCCGCCGGTCGTCGGGCCACCGTCAGGGCCGCCGGTCGTCGGGCCGGGAGTGCAGGGCGATCAGCAGTCCGACGGCCGCCAGCCCGGCCGCGGTGAGCAGGACGGCGCGGTTCCCGGCCCGGTCGACGACCAGTCCGCCGGCGAAGGAGCCGAGCGCGATGCCCGCGTTGAACACGCCCGCCCAGACCGCCGCCGAGGCCTCGATCCGGGCCGGGTCGGCGGTGCGGACCCAGGCCTGGGTGGAGACCGACACCCCGCCGTACGAGGCGCCCCAGACGACCAGGACGAGCAGGACGGTGACGACGCCGCCGGTGTACGCGAGCAGGGCGGCGGCCAGGGCGACCCCGGCCAGGGCGAGGGCGACGGCGGTCTTCGGGCGGCGCCCGGACAGCGGGCCGAGGGTGAAGTTCCCGGCGACGCCCGCGAGTCCGTACACCAGCAGGCAGGCGGCGATCACGCCGCTGCTCAGGCCCGCGTCGGCTTCGAGGACCGGGCGGATGTAGGTGTAGCCGGCGAAGTGTCCGAGCACGACGAACGCGGTGATCGCGATCCCGGCGGCGACGCCCCGGTGGCGCAGGGCGCCGGCCAGTCCGCCGAGCCGTCCGCGCTCGTGCGCGGGCAGCGCGGGCAGGGTGGCGGCGAGGACGGCGGCGGAGGCGGCGCCGAGCAGGGCGAGCGCCCAGAACGCGGCGCGCCAGTCGAGCAGCGCGGCCAGGTAGGTGCCCAGCGGGACGCCGAGGACCGAGGCGATGGAGACGCCGGAGAAGATCAGCGTCATGGTGAGCGCGAGGCGCGGGCCGTCGGCGAGGCGCGGACCGACGCTCGTGGCGAGACCCCAGACGATGCCCATGGCGGCGCCGAGCAGGACGCGGCCGGCGGCCAGCACCGCGAAGTCCGGCGCCAGCGCGGTGACCGCGTCGGCCAGGCCGAGCAGCAGCATGAAGGCGACCAGGACGGTCCGGCGGTCGCGCGCGCCGACGAGCAGCGGGGCGAAGGGGGAGAGGGCGGCGGCGATCAGGCCGGTGATGGTGAGGGAGAGGCCGGTGACCCCGTCGGTGACCCCGAGGCTGTGGGACATCGGGGTGAGCAGGCCGACCGGCATCATCTCGGAGGACACCACGGTGAAGGTGGCGAGTGCGACGGCGAGGACCGGGGGCCAGCGGTGCGCGGTGGGTGGGGCGGCTGGTGGGGCGAGGGCTTCGGCGTTTGTCATGGGGCCAGCCCACCAGCCGGCGGAGGGGCCGAACAAGATCGATAAGCTCATCGACCCATGAGCCCGGCTAATCGGTTGACAGTGCCGGGAAGGCCCGGCGGCTTCGGGAAGCGCGCCGGCGGCGCCCGCCGCGAACGACCGCGGTCGGGCGCCACCGGCGCCGGGTCACTCCGCCGGGGCGATCCGGTAGCCGCCGCGGGCCGAGTGGAGGCTGAGCGCCTCGACCGGGCAGTAGTCCACGGCCTCGCTCAGTCCGTCCGTCAACTCCGCGCCGCCGTCCGCGTACCCGGCCAGCGGCGCGGCCAGTCCGTCGGCGCCGAGGGCCAGCGAGTCGGGGGCGCTGAGGGCGCACATCCCGGAGCCGATGCAGCGGTCCCGGTCGACCCGGACGAGCACCGGATCGGTGTCCGCGCGGCCCGTCACCAGACCACCCGCAGGGAGTTCGGGCTGCGGGTGAGCAGGCCGCGCCGCCAGTCGATTCGCTCGACCGGGTCGGCCAGCCGCAGCGCGGGCAGCCGGCGGGCCAGCCGGTGCAGGGCGAGTTCCAGCTCCATCCGGGCCAGCCAGGCGCCCAGGCAGTGGTGCGGGCCGGCGCCGAAGGTGAGGGTGGGAGCGGCCAGCGGGGAGAACAGCTCGGTGCGCAGGTCCCCGGTGAAGATCTCCGGGTCGTGGTTGGCGGCGGCCGCGTCGGCGGCGACCACGTTGCCGGCCGGGATGACCACGCCGCCGATCTCGACGTCCTCGACGGTGCGGCGCATCAGCCCGGGCAGGTGCTCCTGGGGGTCGCCGAGCGGGACGGCGCGCAGCAGCTGCTCGGTCGCGGCGACGGCGCTGGCCTCGTCGGAGGCGAGCCGCTGCCAGGCCTCGCGGTCGTCCTGGAGCAGGTAGACCAGGGCGTTGCCGAGGCTGGTCATGGTGGTCTCGTGGCCGGCCACGACCAGGCCGATGACCAGCGCGACCAGCTGGCCCTCGGTGATCGAGCCGTCCTCGGCGGCGGCCGCGAGCAGGCCGCTGACCAGGTCCTCGCCGGGGGCGGCCCGGCGCTGGGCGATCACCTCGGAGCCGAAGGCGGCGAACTCGGTCATCGCGGTGGCGATCGCCTCGGCGCTGTAGGCGGTGGCGGAGAGCGCGTGGTCGCTCCAGTGCGCGAGCCGCTTGCTGTCCAGGTTGTCCAGGTTCATCAGCCGGCTGATCACCGCGACCGGCAGCGGGCGGGAGTAGCCCGCGATGATGTCGGCGGGGGAGCCGTGGTCGATCAGCTCGTCGATCAGCGACTCGACGGCCGAGGCCACCCACGGCCGCCAGCGCTCGATCGCGCGCGGGGTGAAGGCCCGCTGCACGGTGCGGCGCAGCCGCTGGTGCTCGGTGCCGTCGATGTTCAGCATGCTCTGGGGATCGTCCAGGATGTTGGGCGTGACCGTGACCGGCGGGGCGTCCGGCGCGTAGAGCGGGGCGCGGCCCAGCCGCGGGTCGGTCAGCACCTGGCGCACGTCGGCGTGCCGGCTGACCAGCCAGACCGGCGTGCCGGTGGGCAGCGCGGCGAGGCGGGGCGGGCCGGGTTCGAGCCGGCGCATGCAGTGCAGCGGGGGGAGCGGGGCGGTGCCGGCGCTGGTCGCACTGTTCTCGGTGGACATCCGTACTCCAGACTCCAGGACGGTGGGCCGCGGGGCGCGACCCGACGGGGGGTGAATCCGGGGATGGTGCGGGGGACGGGTGATGCGGCCGGCTGGCGGCTCGACACGGGCCGGGGTTCGGTCGGGCTCCTACGGGGGGAATTGCGGGGGTCTGGCGCGAAATGTGCGGCGGCGCACGGTCGGTACGCATCCGGCGCGGCCGGCGCAGGGTCACGCGCCGACGGGTGGGGCGGGTGTGCTGAGCGTGGTCGCTTGGACCGTCTCAGCTACGACCGTACGTGGCTGGCGGGGCGCCCGTCTGCGGCACTTCCAGCCAACGCCGGTGCTTTCCGGGCACTTCGAGGCGCACGGACGGGCGCTCAGTGCCACCTGTGCGCCCCCACCGCCACGGCCGCGCCGGACTGTCGCCGGGCCCCCGGCGGATACCCGGCCGGCACGTGCCACCGGAGAGGTCGTGAGCCGCCGCGACGGCGGCGGACCGGCTGTCGGCGGGTGGGGCGGGTCCCTAGCACACCGTGCCGCGGAGGATCGCCCCGGGCGCTCCGCCGGTGGGCGGCCGGGTGGGCGATACGCTTCGTGGGCAGTTCGTCTTGCAGTCGTTTGTCGCAGGTCAGACCGGTGCAGAGCCGCACCGGCAGACGGAGGTGGAATCGGATGCCCCAGCAGGTCAAGGCAGTCATCGCGCGCGCCAAGGGCGCGCCCGTGGAGGTGGCCACGATCGTGGTGCCGGACCCTGGCCCGGGTGAGGCGGTGGTCCGGATCCAGGCGTGCGGCGTCTGCCACACCGACCTCCACTACCGGGAGGGCGGCATCAACGACGAGTTCCCGTTCCTGCTCGGCCACGAGGCCGCGGGCATCGTGGAGTCGGTCGGCGAGGGCGTCACCGAGGTCGAGCCCGGTGACTTCGTGGTCCTCAACTGGCGCGCGGTGTGCGGCCAGTGTCGCGCGTGCAAGCGGGGCCGCCCGCAGTACTGCTTCAACACCCACAACGCCAAGCAGCGGATGACGCTGCTGGACGGCACCGAGCTGTCCCCGGCGCTGGGCATCGGCGCGTTCGCCGAGAAGACCCTGGTCGCGGCCGGCCAGTGCACCAAGGTGGACCCGGCGGCCGAGCCGGCCGTCGCGGGCCTGCTGGGCTGCGGCGTGATGGCGGGCCTCGGCGCCGCGATCAACACTGGCAACGTCGGCCGGGGCGACTCGGTCGCGGTCATCGGCTGCGGCGGCGTCGGCGGCGCCGCCGTGATGGGCTCCCGGCTGGCGGGCGCGGCGAAGATCATCGCGGTCGACATCGACGACCGCAAGCTGGAGACCGCCCGCAAGCTGGGCGCCACCCACACCGTCAACTCCCGCACCACCGACGCGGTCGAGGCGATCCGCGAGCTGACCGGCGGCAACGGCGCGGACGTGGTGGTCGAGGCGGTCGGCCGCCCGGAGACGTACAAGCAGGCCTTCTACGCCCGCGACCTGGCCGGCACCGTCGTCCTGGTCGGCGTGCCGACCCCGGAGATGACGCTGGAGCTGCCGCTGCTCGACGTCTTCGGCCGCGGCGGCGCGCTGAAGTCCTCCTGGTACGGCGACTGCCTGCCCTCGCGGGACTTCCCGATGCTCGTCGACCTCTACCTCCAGGGCCGCCTGGACCTCGGCGCCTTCGTCACCGAGACCATCGGGCTGGACGCCGTGGAGCAGGCCTTCGAGCGCATGCACCAGGGCGACGTCCTCCGCTCGGTGGTGATCCTGTGACCGCGCGGATCGACCGGCTGGTGACCGCCGGGACCTTCGAACTCGACGGCGGCAGCTGGGAGGTGGAGAACAACGTCTGGATCGTCGGGAACGACGAGGAGGCGGTGGTGATCGACGCCGCGCACGACGCCGAGGCCATCGAGGCCGCGCTCGGCGGGCGCCGGCTGCTGGCGATCGTCTCCACCCACGCGCACAACGACCACATCGACGCGGCCCCGGCCCTCGCCGACCGCACCGGTGCGCCGATCCTGCTGCACCCGGACGACCTGCCGCTGTGGAAGCTCACCCACCCCGAGCGGCTGCCGGACGGCGAACTGGCCGACGGCCAGCGGATCGAGGTGGCGGGCACCGAGCTGACGGTGCTGCACACCCCGGGCCACGCGCCGGGCGCGGTCTGCCTGTACGCGCCCGCGCTGGGCACCGTCTTCACCGGCGACACCCTGTTCCAGGGCGGTCCCGGTGCCACCGGCCGGTCGTTCTCGCACTTCCCGACGATCGTCGACTCGATCCGCGAGCGGCTGCTGACGCTCCCGGCCGAGACCGTGGTGCGCACCGGCCACGGCGACCCGACCACCATCGGCGCCGAGGCCCCGGCCCTGCCGGAGTGGATCGCGCGCGGGCACTGACGCCGCTGCCCGTACGGCCCCCGGGGAACGACCGTTCCCCGGGGGCCGTACGATCGCGGGCATGGCCCACGACCCGCGCGACCTCGACGAATCCTTCCTCGCCTTCTGGCGGGAACGGCACATCTCCACGCTGACCACCACCCGCCCGGACGGCACGCCGCACGTGGTGCCGGTCGGTGTGACGTACCAGCCGGAGACGGGGACCGCCCGGGTGATCACCAGCCGCACCAGCCGCAAGGCCCGCAACGTCGCCGAGGCCGGGCCCGAGGGCCTGCGCGTCGCGGTCTGCCAGGTCGCAGGGGCCCGCTGGTCGACGCTGGAGGGCGTGGCGGTCGTCCGGGAGGAGCCCGAGCAGGTCGCCGAGGCGGAGCGCCGGTACGCCGAGCGCTACCGCGAGCCGCGGGTCAACCCGGACCGGGTGGTCATCGAGATCGCCGTCGACCGCGTCCTCGGGCGGGCCTGAGCGCGCCGGCCGGGAGGGACGGGCCCGGGCCGGCCGCTGCTCCGGAGGACGGGTCCGAGTGCGCCTGCTCCGGAGCGGGCCCGAGCGTGCCCGCTCCGGAGGGCGGCCCGGGCGCCGCTGTTCCGGAAGCGGAACTCCGGCTTCTGGTACCGGTGTTGCCGCCGTTGCCGGACGGGCGACGGCGGTGTCCCGTCGCCCTCAGCACGGGAATTGCCCCATACGGTAAGGGAATCGTCACTGTCGGTGACGTGAATGCGACATTAAAGATTCCGAACTTGCCTCTGCTACTTCTTCCACGGCGGCGCATTGGTGTGATCTGATTGGCGGTGCACGGTCAATGCGAGGCGATGGGGGAGTACTGCACCCGCCTCGGCAGCTCGGGGGAACGACACCGGGTGCGCGATTCCGCCGCACCTGAATGTGAGCACTCGGGAGGGGGGAATGGATCGGTGTGCGGGTGTGCCGGACGGCAGCCCGACGTTCTCCGGTCGGAGCTACGGTACCGGTAGTCCGCACGTGCGGCCAGGGGTGGCCTGACGGTCCCGGGTAGCGGCTCGTCGACGCCTTTTCGGGCGTTGCGGAGCCGGCCTCTTGGGCTGCCCATTCACTGCCGCCGGTGGCGGAAACAGCGACACCCCGCCGAACCGTCCTGATGTCGGCCCTTGAACCGGGCCGCGCGAATTCCCTGGCGACCCGGCACGACGACCCCCCGCGGGTCGATGACCGTGTTCTCGGGTCAGAGGTTCTGATCACGATTCAACTTGCCCCGGGGCGACCGCGGAACCATGCCGTGGCGCTCCGTCATGAGGAAGGTGCATCGAGTCATGTCTTCTGCAAGCACCGCGCCACAAGAACTGGAATGGACCCTCGAGGAGGGCAAGCCGGCGACCCTGGTCGTCCCTCGATTCGAAGGCGCCGAAGCGGCCTGCGCGTGGCTGAACGCGCTCCTGCCCGACCTCCGTACCGCGCTTCAAAGGTACGGCGCGCTGTACCTGCGCGGCCTCCCGGTCGCCTCCGTCGAGGACTTCGCGCTCGTCCGGGACGTCCTCATCCCGCAGCGGACGCCCTACCGGGAGAAGGCGACGCCGCGCAGCAGCTTCGGCAACGACGTCTACTCGTCCACCGACCTGCCGCCGGCCCAGTCGATCCGGATGCACAACGAGAACAGCTACACCCTGACTTTCCCCGGGCTCCTGATGTTCGCCTGCCTCATCGCCCCCGAGGAAGGCGGGGCGACGCCGGTGGCGGATTGCCGGGAGGTCCTGCGGCACCTGCCCGCCCCCCTGGTCGAGCGCATTCGCTCCCACGGCTGGACCCTGCACCGGAGCTACTCCGAACACATCTCCGTGAGCTGGGAAAAGGCATTCGCGACCGAGCGCCGCGAGGACGTCGAGCAGTACTGCGCGGAGAACCTGATCTCCTGCCGCTGGGACGGCGAGGGAAATCTGAAAACGGTGCAGCGGCGGCCCGGCATCGTCCGGCACCCGGCCACCGATGAGGAGGTCTGGTTCAACCACATGGCCTTCTGGAATTCCTGGTCATTGGACGAGGAACTCCGCGAGACGCTCCTGGACGAATTCGGCGCGGACGGCCTGCCGTTCGAAACCGGCGTGGCCGACGGGAAGCCCCTGACCCGGGACGAGCTCGAGCTCATCAACACCGCCTACGCCGAGGCCACGGTGCGTCAGGCCTGGCAGCCGGGCGACGTCATGCTCGTCGACAACGTGCTCACGGCGCACGGCCGCGACCCGTTCCGGGGCGACCGGAAGATCGTCGTCGCGATGGGCAACCCCGTCGAGCTCGACGACTGCCGGCCCACCGTGGCGGCCTCGGCGGAGACCGGCGGTGCCGCGTGAGCATCACCGAGGAGCCCCTGGCCCCGGCGGCCCGGACCGCACCCGTCGACCCGATGGTCCGCTTCCGGCGGGCGGTCGAATCGACCCCGGACCGGATGGCCGTACGCGGGACCGACCGCACCCTGACCTTCGCCGAACTCGACCAGGACGTACGGCAGTTGGCCGGGCGGCTGGCCGAGCTCGGGCTCGGCCGCGGCGCCCGGGTGGGCGTCAGCATGCACCGCGGCGCGGACCTCGTCGTCGCCCTGCTCGCCGTGTGGCGGATCGGCGCCGCCTACGTGCCGCTGGACCCGGCCTACCCGCAGGAGCGCCTCACCCACATGGTGACGAGCGCCGGCCTGCGGACCGTCCTGGCGGAGCCCGGCAACGGTCCCGCCTGGCCCGCCGGAGTCGACGTCCTCACCCTCGCGGACGCCCTCGCCGCGCCGACCGCGGACACGCCGGCGGCACAGGCCGCCCCGGCCGACCCGGCGTACGTGATCTTCACCTCCGGCTCGACCGGGACGCCCAAGGGCGTCGAGGCCACCCGGGGCGGCGTGGCCGCGCTCGCCGCGGACCTCGAGGACGCCGGCTTCTACGCCGACCGGCCGCGCGTGGTGGCCTGGAACGCGAGCATCTCCTTCGACGCCTCCGTCCAGCAGTGGGCCCGGATCTGCCGGGGCGACAGCATCGTGGTGATCGGCGAGAACGAGCGCACCGACCCGGCCGTGCTGCGAGCCCTGCTCGACGAGCACGCCGTCGACGACCTGGACCTGACGCCCTCGCACTGGGAGGTGCTGCGCGAGGCCCTCCTCGCCCCCACCGCCGACGGCCGCGTGCTGCGGCTGTTCATGGGCGGCGAGCCGGTGCCGGCCGAGGTCTGGCGGGAGCTGGGCGAGGCCCGCGCCGCCGGGACGGTCGAGGCGATCAACCTGTACGGCCCCACCGAGTGCACGGTGGACGCCACCGCGGGCTGGATCACCGGCGAGGGCCCGCACATCGGCCTCCCGCTGCCCGGGTTCACCGCCCACGTGCTCGACGAGCACCTGCGCGCCGCGCCCGTCGGCGAGCCGGGCGAGCTCTACCTGGCCGGGCCCTCCGTGACCACCGGCTACGTCGGCCGGCCCGCGCTGACCGCGCAGCGGTTCGTCGCCGACCCGACCGGAACCGGCCGCCGGATGTACCGCACCGGCGACCGGGTGCGGCTGCGCCCGGACGGCGCCATCGACTACCTCGGCCGGGTCGACCGGCAGATCAAGATCCGCGGCTACCGGGTGGAACTGGGCGAGATCGAGGCCGCGCTCGCCGCGCACCCGGGGGTCAGGACCGCCGCCGTCGTCCTGCACGGCACCGCGACCGCCGGCGACCAGCTGGTCGGGTACGTCGTCCCGGAGGGCGGGAGCGCCCCGCACACCCGGGAGCTCCAGGAGCACCTGGGCGGCCTGCTGCCGTCGTTCATGGTCCCGTCGGCCTTCGTCACGCTGGAGGCCATGCCGCTGAGCGTGAACGGCAAGGTGGACCACCGGGCCCTGCCCGCCGTGGACGAGGCCCTGTGGGCCGACGGCGGACAGGAGGCCGGGGACGAGCCGCAGGGCGAGTTCGAGACCCTGATCGCCGGCGTGTGGTCCGAGGTGCTCGGCCGGCCGCGGATCAGTCCCACCGACAACTTCTTCTCGCTGGGCGGCCACTCGCTCATCGCGCTGCGCGTCATCGGCCGGCTGAAGAAGCAGTTCGGCATCACCGTGTCCACGAAGGAGGTCTACCAGCACCCCGAACTGCGCGGGCTGGCGGCCTTCGTGGAGTCCCGTCGGACGGAGGGCAAGTGAACACCGCACAGGACACCACCGTCATCAGCATCCGGCGCCCGGAGGGAGCCGCGCTGACGCTGATCTGCCTGGGCTTCTGCGGCGGGGGGACGGCCTCCTACCACCTGTGGGGCGACGCCGTCCCGGCCGACATCGCCCTGTCGGCGATCTGCTACCCGGGCCGGGAGGGCAGGTTCCTGGAGGACTTCGCCACCGACTGGGAGGAGCTGGCCCAGGACGCCACCGCGGCCGTGCTCTCCGCCGTCGACGGCCCGTACGTGCTCTTCGGGCACAGCATGGGCGGCTGGATGGCCTTCGACGTCGCCGCGCGGATCGAGAGCGGCGGCGGGCCGCTGCCGCTGAACCTGGTCGTCTCCTCGGCCAACGCGCCCGCCCGCGGGCTGACGCCCCGCGACATGTTCCCGTCCCAGCAGGACGACGACGACGGCCTGCTGCTCTGGATGAAGACCCACGGCCTGATGCCGGCGCACGTCCTGGAGGACCCCGAACTCCAGGAGATGGCCGTCGAGTTGATGCGCGCCGACATCCGGGTCCGGGACACCTTCCGGTACACCGAGGGCGCCACCGTCAGCATGCCGGTGCAGATGCTCTCGGGCGCCGACGACGACGTCATCGAGGCCAACGCGGGCGAGCAGTGGCGCGCGCTGGCCCTGGGCGAGTACCGCCACGACGTCCTTCCCGGCGGGCACTTCTACACCCCGGAGGTCTGGAAGACCCTGCCCTCCAGGATCGCCGCCCTCGACCCGAGCGAGAGGAGCCGGCGGTGAGCACCGACGCCCTCCTCGACGTGATCGTCAGCGGCACCGAGTCGGACTCCCACACCTGGAACCTCGTCTTCCTCCAGCTCCAACTGGAGGACTGGGGACACCGGGTGCGCAACCTCGGCCCGTGCCTGCCGGGCGCGGAACTGGCGGCGGAGTGCCGGCGCGAGGCCCCCGACCTCATCGTGCTCAGCAGCGTCAACGGCCACGGCGAGAGCGACGGGCTGTCCGCCGTCGCGGAGCTGCGCGCCGTCCCGGAGCTCGCCGACACGCCGATCGTCATCGGCGGGAAGCTCGGCACCGGCCGGCAGCTGCAGGCCGGGGCGGGCGGCGGGGGCGGCGAGTCCATGACGCGCCGGCTGCTGGACGCCGGGTTCTCCGCGGTCTTCCACGAGTCGGCCGGACTGCCGGAGTTCGAGCGGTACGTCTCCGCCCTCGGCGCCGTGAAGGCGGGGCGGACCGGCCGAGTCCTGGAGGAGCTCCGCGCCGCCCCCACGCCATGAACGACGCGCCGGCCAACGCGTTCGCCGACTTCGTCCGACGGTCGCACGCCCGGGGCAACCTGGTGGTGCAGCCGCGGATGGGCTTCGGCGACCCGCTGGCCATGCGGGAGGGGCTGGTCGCCGTCAAGGCTGCCAACGCCACCACGGTCGGCACGATCACCCTCGACAGCTACACCCGGCTCGGCAAGCTCGCCGACGCCCGGCGGGCCGTCGACGGCGGCGGCGACCTCAACGGGTACCCGATCAGGACCCACCCCCCGGCGACCAACCGGGGGGTGCTGGAGGGCGTGCGCGAGCGCGACTTCCCGGTCCAGGTGCGGCACGGCTCGGCCAGCCCCTACGGCATCATCGCCGCCTCGCTGGAAGCGGGGCTCGACACCACCGAAGGCGGCCCGGTCTCCTACTGCCTGCCGTACGGCCGCCTGCCGCTGCGCGAGGCGGTGCGGAACTGGGAACGGTCCTGCGAGCTGATGGTCCGGGCCCGCGACGGCGAGGTCGAACCGCACGTCGAGACCTTCGGCGGCTGCATGCTCGGCCAGCTCTGCCCGCCCAGCCTGCTGGTGGCGATCAGCGTCCTGGAAGGCGTGTTCTTCCGCCAGCACGGACTGCGCAGCATCTCGCTGAGCTACGCGCAGCAGACCAACGCCGAGCAGGACCGGGAGGCGGTGCTGGCCCTGCGCCGGCTCGCCGACGCGCTGCTGCCGGACGTCGACCGCCACATCGTGATCTACAACTACATGGGGGTCTACCCCGGCACCCGCTCCGGTGCCCTGCTGCTGCTCGAGCAGGCCGCCGAGCTGGCGGTCCGCACCGGGGCGGAGCGGCTCATCGTCAAGACGGCGGCCGAGGCGCACCGCATCCCCACCGTCCGGGAGAACGTCGAGGCCCTGGAGATCGCGGCGCTGGCCGCACAGAACGCGGGCGGATCGGCGCCGGCCGACACCGGGGCGGGCAGCGAGGTCCTGGACGAGGCGACCGCGCTCGTGGACACCGTCCTCGGCCTGAACACGGACGTGGGCGCCGCCCTGGTGGAGGCGTTCGCCCGGGGACTGCTGGACGTCCCGTACTGCCTGCACCCGGACAACGCCGGGCGGGCCAGGAGCTACATCGAGTCCGACGGGCGGCTGCGCTGGTCGCACACCGGCGCCCTGCCCGTCCGGCCGTCCGGGCGATCCGCCGGCGACCGCTCGATGAGCGCCTCGGACCTGCTCCGGGCCCTGTCCCACGTCGCGCGGTCGTTCGACGAGCGCGCCGCCACCACGCTGGACCGGCTCCCCGGGATCCCCGGCTGAACCCCCTGCCACAACCGCAGAACCAGAGACCGCAGAACCAGAGACCGCAGGACCAGAGAACCGAAGGAAGAGACCCCTTGACCAGCGAGTTCGAGTCTGCACGGCCCGGTGCACTGCCGGACCACCTCAAGAACCCCGTGACCCGGTCCGTGCTGCGGATCCAGAACCAGATCGTCCAGGCGGGCCGCGAACTACTCCTCGGCGAGGGGTTCGTGGAGCTGCTGCCGCCGATCATCGGACCGGTGACGGACCCGGGCGGCCGGGGTGCCAAGCAGGTGGACGTCGACTTCTACGGCCACCGCTACAAGCTGATGACCAGCGCGATCCTCTACAAGCAGGCGTCGCTGCTCGCCTTCGACAAGGTGTTCTACGTCGCGCCGAACGTCCGGCTCGAACCCCTGGAGACCGCGAACATCGGCCGCCACCTGGCGGAGTTCCACCAGTTCGACGTGGAGATCGCCGGCGCCACCCAGCAGGACGCGATGGGGGTGGCGCAGTCCATCGTGACCGCGGCGGTCGAGCGCGTGGTGCGGACGCTGGGCGACGACCTGGACGCCCTCGGCCGCGACGCGGACGCCTTCATCCCGCTGCTCACCCGCGACACCCCCTTCGAGCGGATCAGCCACGGCGAGGCGATGGCCGAGCTGGCGCGGCTGGGCCACGAGCAGAACCACGACGCCGAGATCGACTGGCAGGGCGAGGGCCTGCTCTCGCACAAGTCCGACGCGCCGTTCTTCATCGTCGACTACCCCAAGGGCTCACGCGGCTTCTACGACCGCGAGGACCCGCAGCGCCCGGAGGTCCTGCGCAACTTCGACCTCATCGCCCCCGAGGGCTTCGGCGAACTGATCAGCGGCAGCGAGCGGGAGTTCGACTACGCGCGAATCATCGCCCGGATGCGGGAGAGCGGCGAGAACCCGGCCAAGTACGAGTGGTACCTGAAGATGGTCCGCGAGGGCATCCCGGGCAGCGCCGGCTTCGGGATCGGCATCGAGCGGCTCACCCGCTACGTCGCCGGGCTGGACGCGGTCTGGCAGGCCACCCCGTTCCCGAAGGTCCCCGGGGTGGTCTCGCCGTGAGTGGGGTGCTGAGCGCCCCGGGGTTCCCGGAGGCCGCGATCCGGTCCCGGGCCAGGGAGGGCGCCGCCCGAGCGTTCCCCTCGACGGACGGCTACGGCTTGACGCTGTTCGGCGCCGGCGGCACGGGCGGCGACGCACAGTCGGTGGCGCCCCGCGGCGGGGACGCGCTGGACGCGATGCGCCTGGTCCCGCCGGTCTTCGTGCCCCAGCGGCTGGAGAAGCTCACCGACCTGGCCCGCGAACCGCTCTACGGCGACGTCGAACTCGCCACCGACATCGGCGGGTTCCGCTCGGCGCTGCCGGTGTACGTGTCGGCCTTCGGCTCCACCCAGGTCGCCTCCTCCGGACTGGGCCTGGCGGCCAGCCGCCAGGCCGGACGCCTGGGCATCCCGCTGGTCATCGGCGAGAACGTGGTGCCGACCAACGGCTTCGCCGGCGCCTCCGGCAGCGGTTCGGCTGACGCCTCCGCCGACACCGGCGACAGCATGCTCGCCCGGCTGCGCGCCTACGAGCAGGAACTCCCGGACGACATGGGCGGGTTGGCGTTCCAGCAGAGCACCGAGGACGCGGACGCCGAGGTGTGGAACCAGATCTACAGCGCCCCGGCCGCGAAGGCGCTGCTGGAGTCCGGCCGCCTGGCCTTCGAACTCAAGGTGGGGCAGGGCGCCAAGCCCGGGCTCGGCGGGATGACGGTGCTGAAGCGCGAGGTGGCGGCGCAGCTGGCGGATCGGTACAGCACCGACGAGAGCGTCTTCGCCGACGGGCAGGGCGAGGACGACCGGGTACTGCGGTCCAGCAGCCCGGGCACGTTCACGGCGGAGATCCTGCGCCAGCAGATCCGCTTCATGCGCAACAACTATCCGCGCGCGCGGATCTGGGTGAAGCTCCCGCCCGGGCGCGACATCCACGAGGCGGCGGTCGTGGCCTGGGCGAGCGGCGCGGACTCGGTGACCGTGGACGGCGCCGAGGGCGGCAGCGGCTGGGCGCCCAGCAGCTTCCTCGACCAGGTGGGCCTGCCGCTGGGCGAGTGCCTGCGCCGGCTGGGGCCGCCGTCCAGGTCGAACTGCCTGCTGGCCTCGGGCCGGATGTGGGAGGGCGCCCGGGCCGCGAAGGCCCTGGCGCTCGGCGCCCGCGCCGTCGGGCTGGGCCGGGCGGCCCTGCTCGCGGCGGACGAGGACCCGCAGGACGGCATCGCCCGGCTGGTCACCTGTCTCGCCTTCGAACTGCGGCTGCTGATCAGCGCGTTGGGCAAGTACACGCCCGCCGCCCTGGACCCGGAGGACGTCTGGCTCCCGGACACGGCCGGGCCGTACCTCCACCCGTAGGACACGGGGCGCCGCCCCTTCGCTTGCGTGAACGTCCGATCCGTCCATCCCGCACGTCCTGTGCATCCCGTACCTCCCGTACAGAAGGAGAACCGCTGTGACGAACCCGTTCGAGGACGCCGAGGGCCGCTACCTGGTCCTGGTCAACGACCAGAACCAGCACTCCCTGTGGCCGAACGTGCTCGCGGTCCCGGCCGGCTGGACCACGGCCTTCGGCGAGAACGACCGCCAGGCCTGCCTGGAGTACATCGAGCAGCACTGGACCGACCTGGCGCCGCGCCCGACGACGGTCGGCTGACCCGCGGTCCCGGACCCCTTTTCCTCCATTCCGTTCGCACACCCGCGTGCGGCCCCGGCCAGGTGACGAGGCACCCGGCCGGGGCGGCCGGTCACGCGCATCGATCACCGCCGGATAGGCACCAGAGGGAGATGTCATGGCTCAGCAGATGGAACCGACGACCGGGCAGAAGGACACGGCCGAGGGCGGTCGCGCTCCCGAGTCGGCGCAGGAACAGCTCCTGTGCGGCCTCTTCGCCGAGGTCCTCGGGCTGCCGTCGGTGGGAGTCGATGACAACTTCTTCGCCCTGGGCGGCCATTCGGTCATCGCGACCCGGCTGATCAGCCGCATCCGCAGCACGCTCGGCGCGGAGCTCGGCATCCGGGACCTGTTCCGGAACCCGACCGTGGCCCGGGTGGCGGAGAAGCTGAAGGAGGGGCGTCCGGCGCGGCCGGCGTTGGTGGCGGGGGAGCGGCCGGAGGTGCTGCCGCTGTCGTTCGCGCAGCAGCGGCTGTGGTTCCTCGACCAGTTGGAGGGCGCCTCCGCGACCTACAACAGCCCGTTCGTGTTCCGGCTGCGCGGGGCGGTGGACGTCGAGGCGCTGCGCGGGGCGATCGGCGATGTGGTCGGCCGTCACGAGGCGCTGCGGACGGTCTATCCGGCGGTCGACGGCCGGCCCCGCCAGGTGGTGCTGCCCGCCGGGGACGTCGAGGTGCCGTTCAGGGCCGAGCCGTGCACGGTGGAGGAGCTGGCGGAGCGGATCTCCGCGGAGGCCCTTGCCGCGTTCAACCTGTCCACCGGGCTGCCGTTGCGGGTGGTGCTGTTCACGGTCGCCGAGGGCGAGTCGGTGCTGGTGGTGACCTTGCACCACATCGCGAGTGACGGTTGGTCGATGGAGCCGTTGTGGGAGGGAGTGGCGTCGGCGTACCGGGCCCGGTTGGCGGGGGTTGCTCCGGAGTGGTCGCCGTTGCCGGTGCAGTACGCGGATTACACGCTGTGGCAGCAGGGTCTGCTGGGTGGTGTCCTGGATCAGCAACTCGCCTACTGGTCGGAGGTGTTGCGGGATGCGCCGCAGGAGGTGGCGCTGCCGTTGGACCGTCCTCGGTCGGGGGTGGCTTCGCGTGCGGGTGGTCTGGTGGAGTTCGGGCTGGATGCCGGGCTGCACGCGGAGTTGGAGGGGTTGGCGCGTCGGCATGGCGTGACGCTGTTCATGGTGCTGCACGCGGGCCTGGCGGCTCTGTTGTCGCGCCTGGGCGCGGGGACGGACATTCCGATCGGCACGGTGGTGGCGGGGCGTTCGGACGAGGCCTTGGACGAGCTGGTCGGGTTCTTCGTGAACACGCTGGTGTTGCGGACGGATGTGTCGGGTGCGCCGACCTTCGGTGAGTTGTTGGGTCGGGTCCGGGATACGGATCTGGCGGCGTTCACCCACCAGGATCTGCCGTTCGAGCGCCTGGTGGAGGAGCTGAACCCCGTCCGCTCCGCCTCGGTGCACCCGTTGTTCCAGGTGATGCTGGTCCTGCAGAACAACAACGAGTGCAGTCTCCGACTCCCGGGCCTGGTCGTGGAGCCGGAGTGCTCTGTGGCTGCCCCGGCCCGGTTCGACCTCAACCTGAGCTTCTCCGAGCACCACGACGCCGCCAACAGGCCGGCCGGCATCCGGGCCGAACTGCGCTACGCCGCCGACCTCTTCGACCACGGCACCGTCACCACCTTCGCGGAGCGCCTGCGCCGGGTGCTGGCCGCGATGGTCGCGGATCCGGACGGGTCGGTGGGGTCGGTTGAGGTGTTGGTGGGTGGCGAGCGTGAGTTGGTCGTGTCGGGGTGGGGTGGTGGTGGGGGTCCGGTGCCGGCGGGGACGGTGTCGGG
>NZ_JBSFJC010000093.1:0-35286 GCF_053597855.1 Kitasatospora sp. NPDC001225 | reverse complement strand
CGATAAAACGAGCACGCCGAATAAGCACCAGGTCACAGCGCCGAAAAGCGCAAACGACCGGCACGAACCGGAAGTGGTGTTTCAGAGGATTGGCCACCGCGGGACCGTCCGCGCAGATGCGTGTCCGGTGCTCCCTGCCAGGCAGCTCGAAGAACACTAGACCTCTGGAGTCGCCGGGTCAAGTGGCGCAACCGAATTCTCGGTGCCCTCCTCCGCCGGCAGCTGGAAGGCCAGGACGGCGACGTCGTCGTCGTGCTCGGAGGTCACGCCCATCGCCCGCAGCAGCCGGGCGCAGATCACCTCGGGGGCGCCGATCGCGCCGGTCAGGGTGCGGGCCAGGAGGTCGAGGCCCTGGTCGATATCCTCGTCCCGGCGCTCGACCAGTCCGTCGGTATAGAGGACACCGGTCGTACCGGGGAGCAGGCGCAGGGTGTGGGAGACGTGCAGGCCGCCGCCGGTGCCGAGCGGCGGGCCGTTCTGCTCCTCGCTGCGCAGGATGGTGCCGTCCGGGCAGCGCAGCAGGACGGGGAGGTGTCCGGCGGAGGCGTAGGAGAGGGTGCGGCGCCGCGGGTCCCAGACGGCGTAGGTGCAGGTGGCGATCTGGTTGGCGTCGATCTCCATGGCGAGGCCGTCGAGCAGGCGCATCACCTCGTGCGGCGGGAGGTCGAGGCGGGCGTAGGCGCGGACCGCCGTCCGCAGCTGGCCCATGACGGCGGCGGCGCGCAGGCCGCGGCCCATGACGTCGCCGATGACGAGTGCCGTGCGCCCGCCGTCGATGGCGATGACGTCGTACCAGTCGCCGCCGACCGCGGCCTCGGCGCCGCCCGGCTGGTAGGTGGCGGCGACCCGCAGGCCGGCCGGCTGGTCGAGCTTCTGCGGGAGCAGGCTGCGCTGGAGGGTGACGGCGGCCTCGCGCTGGCGGCGTTCCGCTTCGCGCAGGCGGGCCGCGGCGAGGACCTGGTCGGTGACCTCGGCGGCGAAGATCAGCACGCCGGCGGGCGGTCCCTCGGTGGGGGCGTCGCCGCCCTCCCCCGTGCCGAGCGGGACGCAGGAGACGTTGTAGTAGCGGTTGCCGGTGAGGCCGAGGATGCAGCGGGCCTTGACGCTGCGCGGGCGGCCGCCGCGGATGACCTGGTCCATCAGGGGCAGGACGCCCATGGTGGCGAGTTCGGGGAGCGCCTCGGCGGCCGGCAGTCCGGTGGGGCGTTCGCCGAAGAGTTCGCGGTAGGCGCGGTTGGCGTAGCCGAGCTGGTGGAGCGGGCCGTAGGTGACGGCGACCGGGGCGGGGATGCGGTTGAGGACCTCGCGCAGGTTCTGCGGCTTGTGCGGGTCGGGGAGCTCCGCGGTGGCGGCGGGGCCGGCCGGGTCGCGGGGGCCGGGCACGACGACGCCCTCGGGGCAGGGCGCACCGTCCTCGGTGCCGGTCCCGGGGGGCGGGAGGGCACGCCAGGGGACTCCGGCGAGCCGGGCGCTCCAGCGCATGAGGTTCAAACGACGGCCGCTTCCTCGTTTTCCAGGCATATCATCACTTTTTGTGTGCGCAGCAGCACACGGGGTAATGACCAGGTCGGGCTGATCCTGTCAGGCGGAGGCCCGGTTCCGGAAGTCGCGCGCCCGGCGTGGCCGCCCGATCCGCCGTCCGACCCACTCCCCGGTTCGCCGTCCGGTCGGCCGCCGGCCCGGGTCGGCGGCCGCGGTCACCGGGGAGCATCGGGGCCGGCGTCGGACGGCCGTCCGGGCTCGGGGCCGAACCCCTCCTCGAAGGCCGAACGCGGGTGCTCCATCGCACCCAGCGAGACCGGCTCGCGGGAGAACACCCCGCCCAGCACCCAGTCCATCAGCACCCGCACCCGGCGCTCGGTGCTCGGCAGCCGCCGCAGGTGCCGGGCCCGGTGCAGCCACCAGGCCCGGCGGCCGGTGAGCCTGCCGCCGCGCCGGGTGTGGGCGACGGCCCGGTGCGGGCCGAGCGAGGTCGAGCAGGCGGCGGGGCCCGGCCGGTAGTCGGCCAGGCCCGGGGCGTGCGGGCCGCCGTCCAGGGCCACCACGACGTTGCGGGCGAGCAGCTCGGCCTGGGCGAAGGCGTGCTGGGCGTTGGGGGCGCAGGGGGCGCCGTCCGCGTTCGGGTCCGGTACGGCGGCGCAGTCGCCGGCCGCCCAGACGCCGGGCAGGGCGCGCCCGTCCGGTCCGACGGCCTGCAGGGTCGCCAGGCACCGCACCCGGCCGAGGGTGTCCAGCGGCAGGTCGGTCGCGCGCAGCAGCGGGGACGGCCGGACGCCCGCCGTCCAGACCAGCGTGCGGGCTCCGAAGCGGCTGCCGTCGGAGAGCGCCACGACCCGGTCGGCGGCGGACTCCAGGGTGGTGCTCAGCCGGATGTCGACGCCGCGTTCGCGCAGCTCTCCCAGGGTGTGCCGGGCGAGTTCGGGCGACTCCTCGGCGAGGATCCGGCCGGTCGCCTCGACCAGCACCCAGCGCAGGTCCTCGGCGCGGACGTTGTGGTAGCCGCGCACGGCGGTGCGGGCCATGTCCTCCAGTTCGGCGAGCGCGCCGACGCCCGCGTAGCCGGCGCCGACGAAGACGAAGGTGAGCGCGGCCTGGCGCAGCGCCGGGTCGCGGGTGGCGGAGGCGAGGTCGAGCTGCTCCAGGACGTGGTTGCGCAGGCCCACCGCCTCGCCGACGGTGGAGAAGCCGAGGCCGTGCTCGGCGAGGCCGGGCACCGGCGCCGTGCGGGAGACCGATCCGGGGGCCACCACGAGGACGTCGTAAGGGAGTTCGACCGGGGCGGGGGGTTCGCCGGGGCCCGCGGCGTCGGCCAGGGCGCGCCGGGCGGCGTGTTCGATCCGGGTGATCCGGGCGGTGAGCACCCGGCAGTCCGGCAGGACCCGGCGCAGCGGGACGACCACGTGTCTCGGGTCGATCGAGCCGGCCGCCACCTCGGCCAGCAGCGGGTGGTAGGTGAAGTACGCCTGGGGCTCGACGACGGTGATCTCCGCCTCGCCGCGCCGCAGCCGTTCCCGCAGGGCGCGCTGGAGGTGGAGTGCGGCGGCCGTTCCGGCGCAGCCGCCGCCGGCGATCAGGATCCTGATGGTGCGCCTCCTGCCGATGCGACGTTTCGTCCCGGCCACCCCGCGGCCGGGGGTGTCCCCCATCACGCCCCCTATGAAGGACCGGCGGGGGTCGTCTTGTCCACAGTCCGTACGGGGCTGGTTGCGACGCGAGTGACCGTCGTGGCCAGTTGTGCCTACTGGGCGACTTTCTGACGCACTTTCGGCCTCGGAGAGTGGTGAACTATGGTCGGATTGTGTACCGGGGCGGCCGTCGCCATGACAATCGGCGGCGACGCACCGTGGAGCGGCCACTACGGCCAGTTCCAGCGTTGGCGTGAGAACCCGACTGGGGGACGGTCATCCGGGGAAGGGTAGTTCCCGGACAGGGCCCCGGTCGGTGCCGACGCGCCGAGCCGGACGTGGACCCGGCACGGCGGCACGAACCGTGGTCACCGGATCGGGACGGGCGGCACGAGCATGGGTCATCGGGTCACTTCTGACGGGCCGAGCTGCACCGGGGGGTGCAGGGGCGGGCGACGACAGGGTCCGGTTTCGGACGCCTGCGGGGGAGAGTTGGGATGATGGATCAGGAGCAGGTATTGGGGCGGGCGGGTGCGTCGCAGGTCGGACCGGGCATGGTCCCCGAGCAACGCGGCCCGGTGGACCTGCCGCAGGGCGGGACGGCACCGGCCGGTCTGGCCCGGGCGGCCGTCCCGTACCGGGTCGAGCCCGCGCCGGCCGCCGTGCCGGTGCCGGGGGCCCGGTTGCGGGTGGACGCCCGGCGGAACCTGGAGAGCGTGCTGCGGGCGGCGCGCGAGGTGTTCGGCGAGTTCGGCTACGGCGCGCCGATGGAGGAGGTGGCGCGCCGGGCCGGGGTCGGGGTCGGCACCGTCTACCGGCGCTTCCCGAGCAAGGAGGTGCTGGTCCAGCGGATCGCCGCCGAGGAGGTGGCGTGGCTGACCGCGCAGGCGCGGGAGTCGCTGTACGGCGGTGACGGCGCCTGGGAGGCGCTGGCCGGCTACCTGGCCCGCGCGGTGAGCAGCGGCGCCGGGCGGCTGCTGCCGCCGGAGGCGTTCCGGTACGCGGAGGAGCTGGGCCGGGTGCCCGAGCAGCGGGCGGCGGAGCCGCCGGCCGCGGTCCGCTTCGACCTGCGCGGCGAGGAGGCCCGTTCCGGCGGGGCGGTCGAGCCGTCGGCGGCCGACGCCGATCCCCGGCTGCTGCTCCAGCTGCTGGCCGCGCTGGTGGCGCGGGCCGGTGCGGCGGGCGAACTGCGGCCGGGCGTCACGGTGTCGGACGTGGTGCTGGTGCTGACGGCCTCGGTGCCGGTGCACGCGGCCCGTCCGTCGGTCTCCGCGCCGACGGCCGTCGGTTTCTCGCCGATTTCTCCGCAGACGGAGGGCCAGCCGGTCGCCGGGCCCTCGGACCGGCTGCTGCAGATCCTGTTGGACGGCCTGCGGGAGCGCTGACGCCCGTCGGCCGGCCGGGCCGCCACGCCGGACGGGCACGGGAGTTGGGAGGAGGACCGGCGCGCGACCCGAGTGCGCGCGCCGGGGTGCGGGAGTCGCACACCCCACCACCGCACGCTGGGCGAACGCCCCCGCGACGGCCCCTCGGAGGAGTGGAAGGCGACCGGTCCGGCTACCGCCGATCCCTGCGCTATGCCATCCTTTGCCCGTGGTTGGAGCCAATGTCCCGATGCGCGCCGTTCGCGCGCCGTCGGCGCCGTACGCCGGGGAACCGTGCGCCTACGCACTCCCGCGCGCCCTGCCACACTACGGGGGCTGTCGTGGAATCTGGGGTCCGTTGTGAGCGCCGAGGAACAGAACGACTACGGGTACGGCCTCGACTTCGGGGGCCGCTCCGGTGAGACCGCCGAGGGGTCCGCCGCGGGCCCCTGCAGTCTCGGCAGCGCCGGCGGGACGGCCCAAGTGCCGGGCGCCGCAGCGGGTTCGGCCGCCGGACACGTCCCCGACCAGGCCGGGATGCCCAGCCGCGAGACGCTCTCCGCCTCCGCCGCCGCACTGCCCCCCGGCCGGGTGCCCGGGCAGGCCCCGGCGGGCCGGGGCGGCGTCGCCCCCGAGGCGTTCGTCGGCGAACCGTTCACCGGCGACGGCCGCACCGCCCGGCCGACCGTGCCCGCCCCCGCCGACCCGGTGGACGGCGAGCGCCCGGCCTCCGACTCCGAGTTGACCGCCCGGGTGCGGGCCGGCGACGACACCGCGTACGAGGAGATCTACCGCCGGCACGCCGACTCGGTGCGCCGCTACGCCCGCACCTGCTGCCGGGACAGCTTCACCGCCGAGGACCTCGCGGGCGAGGTCTTCGCCCGCACCCTGCAGGCGCTGCGGGCGGGCAAGGGCCCCGAGTTCGCCGTCCGCGCGTACCTGCTGACCGCCGTGCGCAACGTCGCCGCCGCCTGGCACCGCAGCGAGCGGCGCGAGCAACTCGTCGACGACTTCGCCGTGTTCGCGCAGACCTCGGCCGCCGTGGTCGACTTCGACCTCGCCGACCCGGGCGCCGACGCCTGGGCGATGGCGATGGCCGACCAGCGGATGGTCATGCAGGCCTACGCCGAACTGCCCGAGGACGACCGAATGGTGCTCTGGCACACCGAGGTCGAGCGGGAGTCCCCGAAGACCGTCGCGGTGATGCTCGGCAAGACCGCCAATGCCACCGCCGTCCAGGCCCACCGGGCCCGCGACCGGCTCGCCGCCGCGTTCCTCCAGGCGCACGTCTCGGGCAGCCAGGACAGCGCCTGCGAGGCGTACGCCAACCGGCTCGGCGCGTACGCGCGCGGCTCGCTGCGCAAGCGGGCCTCGGCGGAGGTCGGCCGGCACCTCACTGAGTGCGACCGCTGCACGGCCGCCTGCCTGGAACTGACCGAGATCAACACCGGGCTGCGCGCCCTGCTGCCCGGCGGGGTGCTGGTCTGGATCGGCGTCGGCGGGTTCGGCGCCGCCGCGGCCGCCGTGGGCGGTGCCGCCGCCGTCGGCGGTGCGGCAGCGGCCGGGACGGCCGCCGCGACCTCCGGGTCCGCAGGGGCCGCGGCCGGTGCGGGCTCGGCCGGTGCGGCCGGTGCGGCCTCCGGCGGGGGCGGGGCCGGCGCCGCCGCGGCCGGCGAGGGCCTGGGCACCGCCGCCAAGGCCGGGATCGCCGCCGCCATCGCGGTCGCCGCGGCCGCCGTCGCCGCGTACGCGCTCACCGGCTCACCCGAGCCGCAGCCCCCGGCGGCCGCTCCCCCGGCCCCCAGCGCCCCGGCCGCCGCCTCCCCGGCGCCGCCCGCGCCCGCGTCCGCCGCACCCGCGGCACCCGCCGCGGCCCCGGCTCCCGGCGCTGCCGCTCCGGCCCCGGAGGCGCCCGCGTCGAGCGCCGACACCAAGCCGGCCGCCGCGTCCACGCCCGCCCCGCCTCCCGCCACCACCCGGGCGCCGGAGTCCGGCACGCCCACGTCCGGCAGCCCGAAGACGCCGACGCCGACCTTCACTCCCCCGGTGGTGCCCGTACCGAGCCTGCCGCCGCTGCCCACCCCCGACGTGCCGGTCGTCCCGACGCCCACCCTGCCGCCGGTGCCGACCCCGACCGTCCCCACGCCGACGCCGCCCGTGCTCAGCGACTTCTGGGGCAACTCGCTGCCCGTGCTCAAGCCCGGCAACAACCGGGTGCCGCCGCCCGAGCCGAGCATCCGGCAGAAGGACAGCGACAAGTTCTGGCAGCGGGACGGCGGCTGGATCGGCGGCGACTACCACCCGCACGTGATCACCGTGCACGCCCCGGCGGCCACCGTGATCGACCTCAACCGCACGTGCACGTCCTTCGACGCGCTGGCCGGGGTGGACGACGCCACGATCTCGCCGGGCGGGGTCGTCTTCACCGTCCAGGGCACCGACGGCACCGTCCTGTGGCGCTCCCGCGCGCTGGCCGTCGGCGACGACGCGGTGCCGGTGCACGTGCCGCTGGCCGGGCAGAAGTCGATCAAGCTGTCGGTCACGCCGGTGAGCGGGATCTGGTCGGCGCTGAACGTCGCGGACTGGGCCGAGGCCCGCTTCCGCTGCTCGTGACCCGGGCGCGCTCCGGGCGGTCATGACGGAGGCCCGCTCCAGGGGTGCTGGAGCGGGCCTCGGGTCCGCGGTGCCGTGCCCGGGTTGGCCGCCGGGGTGGGCGGCCTGGGCCCGGTCGGCCGTCAGATGGCGCAGGAGCCGTCCGCGCAGGCCTCCCCGGCCGGGGCGACCTGCACCGGGGCGGGGCGGCGCTCGCCGATCTCGGCGGCGACCTGCTCCAGCACCTTGCCGAAGGTCGCGGCGTCCTGGCCGCCCTGGACGGCCCACTTGCCCTCGAAGACGAAGGTCGGCACGGCGTTGATGCCCAGCTCCCGGCCCTCGGCCAGCTGGGCGTTGACCTCGGCGGTGCCCTCGTCGCCCGCCAGGTAGGCGGTCACCCGGTCCCGGTCCAGGCCGGACGCCACGGCGACGTCGGTCAGCGCGGCACGGTCGCCGACGTCGACGCCGTCGGTGAAGTGCGCCTTCAGCAGCGCCTCCTTCAGCCGCCCCTGGACGGCCGGGCCGTACTCGGCCTCCGCGAGGTGCAGCAGGCGGTGGCCCAGGAAGGTGTTGGCGTGCAGCGCGGCGTCGAAGTCGTACGCGATGCCCTCGGCAAGGCCCAGCTCGGCCACCCGCGCGTCCATCGCCACCGACTGCGGGCCGTAGCGCTCGGCCAGCCAGGCCCGGTGCGGGCTCGCCGTGGCGGGGGCGTCCGGGACCAGCTGGTACGGACGGTAGACGACCTCGACCTGCTCCTTGCCCGGGAAGTCCGCCAGGGCCTGCTCGAAACGGCGCTTGCCGATGTAGCACCAGGGGCAGGCGATGTCGCTCCAGATCTCGACCTTCATGCGGGGGGCTCCAGGGGGCGTCTTGTGGGATGGGGACAAGATGGATGAACGATGAACCATCTCGGTACATTCCCGGCACCCACGGGCGTCTTTCCCGCTCCGCTCCAGGTCAGGCCGCGGGCGGCGCCGGAACCACCAGCACCGGGCAGGCCGCGTGGTGCACGACCGCCGAACTCACCGAACCCATCAGCAACCGGGCGAAGCCGCCGTTGCCCCGGGTGCCGATCACCAGCGTGTGCTGCCGGGTCGCCGCCTCCAGCAGCACCTCGATCACATTGCCCAGCACCACGTGCAGCGACAGCTCCCCCGCGTACGGCACGGGCCGCCGGCGCTGCACGGCGGCCACCGAGCGGCGCAGCCCGTCCGCCATGCTCTCGACCAGCGTCTCCACGCTCTCCTGCACCAGCTCCGCCATCCCCGGGGGGTAACCGGCCGGCGCCGGGTTGACCACGGCGAGCACGTACAGCGGCAGCCCGAACAGCTCGGCCTCCGTCATCGCCCGGTCCAGCGCCCACAGCGACCCGTCCGACCCGTCGCACGCCGCCAGCACCCCGGGCGGCCGCCCCGCCGGCGGACGCCCGAGCACCGACAGCACGACCGGCACCTCCCGCCCCGCGCTCCCACCGGCCACCGCACGTCCTCCTCACCCCGGATCCACACCCCCGCCATCATCACCGCCCCGCCGATCCGGACCCGGCAACCGCGCCGCAGGGCGGGGTGGGGCGGGGGCGCGGGCTGGGAGCAGCGGTCGGCGCGCCGAGGTGTCGGCGGGCTTCAGGAGGTGAGGGCGGGTTGGCGGGGGGTGGGGAGGCCGGTCCAGCAGGCGCCGTGGCGGCGGGCGCGGATGCGGCGGAGCCAGAGTTCGGTGGAGACGAGGTCGGCGAGGCCGGCGAGGGCGGCGGGGGAGAGGGGGGTGGCGGGGTCGGTGGACTGGGCGAGGCCGGCCCGGACGGCGGGGAGGTCGATGAGGCCGGCTTCGGCGAGCAGCGGGGCGTCGAAGAGTTCGGCGAGGCCGTCGGCGGCGAGGCGCAGGCCGGTGCGGGCGGGGGCGGCGCGGTCGGGGCGGGGGACGCGGCCCCAGTCGGGGGGCAGGTCGGTGCGGCCGGCGCCGGTGAGGACGGCGTGCAGGAGGGCGTGCCGGGCGCCGGGCTGGAGGCGGACGTCGTCGGGCAGCAGCCGGGCGGCGCGCACCACCTGGTTGTCAAGGAAGGGCGCGTGCAGCCGCTGGCCGGGCTGTTCAGCGGCGTGCACGAGCGTGCGGAACCCGCGCGCCTGCCGGTAGAGGGCGTGCCTGGCCCGGTGTGCGCCTGGGTGTTCCCCGGGCGCCGGTCTGCGCGCCGCCAGGCGGAGCCGCAGCGCGACCGCGGAGAGCGCCTCGTCGGACAGCCAGCGGGCGGCCGGACCGGGCACGCACCAGGCGAGGTCGGCGGCCGAGCGCGCCCCGGCCGTGCCGGCACCGTCCGGGACGTGGCGGGCGGTCAGCCTGGCGGCCGCCTCGTCCAGCGCCTCGGCGTAGCGGACCCGGGAGAGCCGGTGGGCGGCCCGGACCACGGTGAGCGGGGTGCGCAGCGTGCCGGTGAGGACGCCCGCGGCCGCCCGGTCGGCGCCGGCCAACGCGACCACCGGGGAGAGCAGTTCGCGCGGCCGGCCGGCCCGGAGGAGGTCGGCGAGCCGGGCCGGGTGCCCGTCCAGCACCTGCCGGGCGCCGTAGCCGGTGAGGTGGTCGGTGCCGCCGGCGTCGAAGCGGGCCTCGGCCCGGGCGGCGGCGACGAGTTCGGGCCCGGGCTCGTCGGTGAGCCGGCCGGACTGCGGGTCGGCGCCCGGCCCGGCGTACGGGAGGGTGTCCGGACCGGGGTCGAGCACGGTGTGCCGCAGCCGCGGGGTGTCGGGGGCGAGCGCGAGGCCGGCCGGGGGCTCGGTCTCGCCGAGCGTGACGGCGGCCAACTGCTCGGGGGCGGCGGGTTCCTGGGCGGCGGCGCGGGCCCAGGAGCCCTTGACCGCACCGCTCCTGGCCCCGGCCGCGGCCGCCCGGACCACCGCGGTGGAGGCGGTCGCCGACGGCAGCGGGACGGCGGCGGCGAGCAGGGCGACGGTCGCGGAGGCCGTCCCGTACGACAGGTCGACGCCCAGCCGGGCCCGCCCTACCGGGTCGGCCAGGTCGGGGACGGGGGCGGGCGAGGTGGTGCGGACCCGGGAGCGGACGGACTCCAGCAGGGCGCGGGTGAGTTCGCGGACGGCGGGCGCCTCGTCGCGCGGCTGCTCGGCGCCGGCCGGGTCGTCGTAGCCGGACAGGTACGGGCGGCCGCCGCGGATGCCGAGCACGTGCCCGGGCGGCACCCCCTGGACGCCTTCGTACGGGGTGCCGGTGCCGAGCGCCTCGGGGGACTCGGGGCAGGCGAGCCGGGCGGCGAGGTGGCCGGTGTCCAGCGGGGCGCCGACCAGGTCGGCGAGCGGCAGGGCGGCGGTGGCGTAGGCGGTGCCGCCGGCCCACGGGGTGTGGAAGACGGGCTGGGCGCCGGCGAGGTCGGTGAGCAGCAGGGTGGACCGGGTGCCGGAGCGCAGCACGACGGTGTAGCTGCCGGGCCAGGCGGTCAGGTGGCGGACGGCGCCGCCGCGGGCGGCGGCGAGGCCGGCCGCGAGTTCGGCGTCGGTGGCGCCGCAGTGGCCGAGGACGGCGAGCCGGGAGGTGGCGGGGGTGTCCTCGACCTGGTCGGGGGCGGTGGGGCCGGTGCTGACCACGGCGGGGGCGCCGGGGCGGAGGGTGACCAGGCGGATCTCCCCGGGGCGCCAGTCGCCCACGGCCCAGAGCGGGTCCGGTCCGGCCCAGAGCGGGCGCGCGGCGATCGGCTCGACCCTGGCCAGCGCCTCGTACGCCGGGGTGCCCGCGCTCGACGCGCCCGTGCACCAGCCCGTCAGCCACCGCATCGCGCCTCCACCGGACGAGGACCTGCATCCGTGCGGTGCGTTCGTTCGCCGCCCGCCGGGCGGCCGGGTGGTGTGCCGTGGCGGCCCGTGCGCGTCCCGGCGTGCCCCCGCAGCTCGACGCGCCGTCAGTGGACATCGTGCCACCGCGGGCGGTCGCCGTGGTCGGTGTTTCGGGTTCCGCTTCCGTTCGGACCGCCCGTTCGACGGCAGCGGCGGCGGGGCGGGCCGGCCCGGGTGCGCCTGGGGATGCATTCAAGGGCCCGGGGCCCGGGCGGCGCCCGATCACCCCGGGTGGGCAAATTCCGTGCTTCGTAGGGGAGTTCGATCGTCCGGGCGCTCCCGGGGGGCGGACGGGCCGGGCCTCCCCCTCCCCGGCCCGGACCGCCGACGAACGCCTTTGGCATGGGCATCGCGAGATGGCCGAAAGGCGTCGCCCGGCCCGGGAGGGCATCCGCACGCCCTCCCGGACTCCACCGCCGCCCGCGGGGATTGAGGCGGCGGCGTCCCCCGGCCCGCCGGGTCCTCGACGGCAGGCCGACCCACGACCACCAGCGAATCGCCGACCTGCCGGTCGGGCCAGGGGGCACGGCCGGGCGCACGTGTACACGGGACCGGAGCACGACGCTCCGGAGCGCCGCGCGGTCGGCCGGATCCGAGTGGTCCGGACCAACTCCGGTGCGGCACCGCCGAGTGCGCGATCCCGCCATCCGGAATGCGACCTCTTAACCGTCGGAACGCGTCCGACTACGCTAGGTACAGCAGCTACGGCCCGGTGCCGCCCGGGCCCCGCGCACAAGGCCGCAGGAGGTGCCGCCGCCACCATGACCGTCAGCCCACGTGGACCGAACGAACGGCTCGGCACGCTCCTGACCCTCGCCCAGATCAGCAACGCCGGACTGGCCCGCCGGGTCAACGACCTCGGCGCCCAGCGCGGGTTGACCCTGCGGTACGACAAGACCTCGGTGGCCCGCTGGGTCAGCAAGGGCATGGTGCCGCAGGGGCCCGTCCCGCACCTGATCGCCACCGCCATCGGCGGCAAGCTCGGCCGGCCCGTCCCGCTGGAGGAGATCGGCCTGGGCGACACCGACCCGGCGCCCGAACTCGGCCTGGCCTTCCCGCGCGAGGTCGCCGACGCGGTCCGCTCCGCGACCGACCTGTGGCGGGTCGACCTCGACCTGCGCCGGGGCCCCGGCGGCGGCCGCTGGAGCGACAGCCTGGCCGGCACCTTCTCGGTGGCCGCCTACGCGACCCCCGTCTCCCGCTGGCTGATCACCCCGGCGGACGGCTCGGTGGCCCGCGAGGTGCCGCGCTCCCCCACAGACACCTCCTCCTACCGGGTCGGCCACTCGGACGCCGCCAAGCTCCGCGAGGCCGCCCAGGAGGCCCGCCGCTGGGACTCCAAGTACGGTGGCGGGGACTGGCGTTCGTCGATGGTGCCGGAGTGCCTGCGGGTGGAGGCGGCACCGCTGCTGCTCGCCTCGTACAGCGACGCGGCCGGCCGGGCGCTGTTCGGCGCGACGGCCGAACTGACCAGGCTGGCCGGCTGGATGGCCTTCGACACCGGGCAGCACGAGGCCGCCCAGCGCTACTACATCCAGGCGCTGCGGCTGGCCCGGGCCGCCGCCGACGTGCCGCTCGGCGGCTACGTGCTGGCCTCGATGAGCCTCCAGGCCGGCTACCGGGGCTTCGCCGAGGAGGCGGTCGACCTCGCCCAGGCCGCGCTGGAGCGCAACCGGGGCCTGGCCACCGCCCGCACCATGAGCTTCTTCCACCTGGTGGAGGCCCGGGCCCAGGCCAAGGCCCGCAACGCGGCGGCGTGCGCGACGGCGCTCGGCGCCGCGGAGAGCGCGCTCGAACGGGCGCGCGCCGGGGATCCCGATCCGGCGTGGATCGACTTCTACGCCTACGACCGGCTCGCCGCCGACGCCGCCGAGTGCTTCCGCGACCTCGGAGTGCCCTCCAAGGTCCGGCAGTTCACCCGCGAGGCGCTGGCCACGCCCACCGAGGGCTTCGTCCGCTCGCACGGCCTGCGGCTGGTGGTCTCGGCGATGGCCGAGGCGGAGGCGGGCAACCTGGACGCCGCGGTCGCCGCCGGCGAACGCGCCGTCGAGGTGGCCGGCCGGATCTCCTCGCAGCGCAGCCGGGAGTACGTGGTGGAGATGCTCCGGCGGCTGGAGCCCTTCCAGGGTGAACGCCGGGTACGGGAGTTGACCGAGCGGGCGCGCGCGGTGATCGTCGCCCCGGCGTGAGCGCCGGAGCGGCGACTCAGGCTGGTCATCGGACGGCGACCGTAACGGCGAGAGGGCCCGGCGGTAATTGAGGTGCGCCGGCGGGAGGGGCCTGGCTAGGGTTTCTCCCGTCCAGGTGCGCAGGCAGAGGTTACTTCCACTCTTAATGGGCGTGTCGCGGGTTCGAGTCCCGTCACCGGCTTCGGGCCGGTGTAGCTCAGTCGGTAGAGCAGCTATGTCACCTCAGCCGTCCTCGATCTCTGGACACCCACACGTGAACAGTTCGTCCGCACCTCCCGGTGCGACGGCAGCGGTTACTTCTTGGTGAGGCGCCCCCTGGGCGCTGCGGTTCGAGCCCGCGAAACACCGCCGCCACCTTTGATCTCGGGAGGCGGCTCCTCGTGGTGCCCGGGTCCCGTCAGCCGTGACGGGACCCGGGCACCGCTGCCGCAGCACGCCTCCCTCCCACCGACACCAGCACGCCGAGGGGGGCTGCCGCATGTCCAGGTTCAACGTCCGCGGGGCCAAGTCCGGTCCGAGTTCGCCGGTGACCACCACCGGCGCGCGCACCGTCAACCACAACGGCGGCCCCGGCTTCGTCCGGGACCGCAAGTCCGAGCTCTTCCTGCTCGCGGTGGCCAACATGGTCGGCCAGGACACCTTCCACGAGCGCGGCGGCGAGCGCGACGACCGCTACACCGCGCTGGTGCGCGAACTCGCCGTCGCCGAGCCGGAGTGGACCCTCGGACTGCTGCGCTGGCTGCGCCACGGCGCCCAGCTGCGCACCGCCGCCCTGGTCGGCGCCGCCGAGTTCACCCGCGCCCGGCTGGACGCGGGCGCCCACGGCCACTCCCGGCAGGCCGTCGCGGCGGTGCTGCGGCGCGCCGACGAGCCCGGCGAGCTGCTCGCCTACTGGACCTCTCGCTACGGCCGGGCGCTGCCCAAGCCGCTCAAGCGCGGTATCGCGGACGCCGTCCGGCACCTGTACGACGCCCGCTCGCTGCTCAAGTACGACACCGCCGGCAAGGGCTACCGCTTCGGCGACGTGATCGAGCTGACCCACCCCTCGCCGGACCCGCGGAAGCACTGGCAGGGCGCGCTGTTCGCCCACGCGCTGGACCGCCGGCACCGGCCGGAGGAGGCCGTCCCACCGGCCGCCGACCGGGTGCTGACCGCCAACCGCGAACTGCTCGCGCTGCCCGTCGAGGAGCGCCGGGCGGCGGTGACCGCCGAGGGCGGCGCGGAACGGCTGGCCGCCGCCGGGCTGACCTGGGAGGCCCTGGCGGGCTGGCTGCAGGGCCCGCTGGACGCGGCGGTCTGGGAGGCGGTCATCCCGTCCATGGGTCCGATGGCGCTGGTGCGGAACCTGCGCAACTTCGACCGTGCCGGGGTCCCGGACGCCGTCGCGGCCGAGGTCGCCCGGCGGATCTCCGACCAGGACGAGGTGCGGCGCTCGCGCCAGTTCCCGTTCCGCTACCTGGCCGCGTACCGCAACGTCCCCTCGCTGCGCTGGGGGCACGCGCTGGAGACCGCGCTCGGCCACTCGCTGGCCAACGTGCCGGAACTGCCCGGCCGGACGCTGATCCTGGTGGACCGCTCCGGTTCGATGTTCGACCGTTCCGGCGGGCCGACCGAGCTCAACCGGGCGGACTCCGCGGCGATCTTCGGCACCACGCTGAAGCTCCGGGCCGCCGAGGCGGACCTGGTCGAGTTCGGCACCACCAGCCGGGTCGTCGAGGTCGGCCGGGGCGAGGCGGTGCTGCGGGTGCTGGAACGGTTCTCCAGCCTCGGCGGCACCAACACCGCCGACGCGGTCCGGGCCCGCTACCGGGGCCACGACCGGGTGGTGATCGTCACCGACGAGCAGACCGGCCCGGGCCACCGGGGCGGTGACCCGCTCGCCGCCGTCCCGGCCCACGTGCCCGTCTACACCTGGAACCTGGCCGGCTACGCCCCGGGCCACGGCGCCAGCGGCGGCGCCCACCGGCACACCTTCGGCGGCCTGAGCGACGCGGCCTTCCGGCTGGTCCCCCTCCTGGAGGCCGGGGCGGACGCCCGCTGGCCCTGGGAGGAGTAGCCGGGCGGCGGAGGCTTCGGGGGCGGGTCGGCGCACCGGACGGAGGGCGGGCGGACGGGCCCGGATGAGCCCGGTCACAGGCCCGGCCGGCGCGCCCCGGCAGCCCCGTAGACTCGGTTGATTGTGACTGCCACCGCCCCGATCCCCCAGCCCTCGCCGTCCGCCCGGCTGTCCGCCGCGCCGGCCGCCTACCCCGCGCCGATGTACCCGCACAAGGCCACCGAGGCCCAGCACCGCGAGCGTCGCATCCGCAGCTTCCAGCCGCGCCGGGGCCGGATGACCAACGCCCAGGCGAGCGCCCTGGACCGGAGCTGGGAGACGTACGGCATCCCCATCGACGGCACCCCGCTGGACCTGCCGGAGCTGTTCGGCGGCCTGCCGGTGACCCTGGAGATCGGCTTCGGCATGGGCGAGACCACCGCCGCGATGGCCGCCGCCGACCCGGCCACCGGCATCCTCGCCGCCGACGTGCACACCCCCGGCCACGGCAACCTGCTGGGCATGCTGGAGCGCGACGGCTCCCGCAACGTCCGGACGGCCGCCGGGGACGCGGTGATCCTGCTGCGCGACATGCTCCAGGACGCCTCGCTGGCCGGTCTGCGGGTCTACTTCGCCGACCCGTGGCCCAAGCCGAAGCACCACAAGCGCCGGCTGGTCCAGCCCTCCTTCCTCGACCTGGTGCTGCCCCGGCTCGCCCCCGGCGCCCTGGTGCACTGCGCCACCGACTGGGAGCCGTACGCGGAGCAGATGCTGGCCGTGCTGTCCGCCTCGCCGGAGCTGGAGAACCTGCACCCCGAGGGCGACGGGACCGGCTGGCTGGAGCCCGCGGACCACCCGGACGGCAGCGTCCCCGGCTACGCCCCGCGGCCGGACTGGCGTCCGGTCACCAAGTTCGAACGGGCCGGGATCGCCAAGGGCCACGTCGTCCACGACCTGCTGTTCCGCCGCCGCTGACCCACCGGCCCGGTTCGAACGGGCCACCGCGCGGCGGCCGTACGGGCGGGACCGGGACGGACGGTTCGTCCCGAGTCCTCCCGGCGGGCCGCCGCCGTGGCCTACCCTGTGCCGCATGGGCAGCCCGTCCGGCGGCGGGTTCCGGGCGAACGGTCGGACGACGGTCGCCGCCGCCGGCGCACCGGAGACGGTCCCGCGCACCGGCGACACCCGGACCATCCCGGGGCCCCGGAGGCACCGGGCCCACCGCCCGCTGCCCGCTCCTGGCACCGCCGCCGTCCCGGTACCCGCCCGGCCCCCGGCCGTCACCCCCGCCGCGACCCGGACGCCCGCCGCCCCCGCCACCCCCGGAGCCCCGCCGGGCCGCAGCCGCTCGGTGGCGCTCTCCTCGGTCACCGCGACCGCCGTGCTGACCCTGATCGGCTGCGGGGTGCTGATCCTGCACCTCGTCCAGCGGCAGACCGGCACCGTCGGGCTGCTGGTCGGCCTGGGCCTGGCGATGGTGCCGCTGCCGTTCGTGCTCGGCGGCCTGGCCTGGCTCAACCTCACCGCCCGGGTGCCGCTGCGGCACACCGTGTTCTGCCTCGGCTGGGGCGCCTGCGCGGCCACCACCGTCGCCATCCTGGCCAACAACTGGACGGCGAACTACCTGTCCCGGTACCGGGGCCCGTTCGGGGAGCTGCTCGGCGCCGGGATCGCCACCCCGGTGATCGAGGAGACCGCCAAGGCCACCGCCCTGCTGGTGCTCCTGCTCCCGCTCGGCCAGCGGCTGCGCTGCCACGGCCGCCGCACCGGGCGCCCCTGCGCGCCGCTGCTGCGCCGGTCGCCCGCGCCCCGGAGCCCCCGCCCGTACCCGCGCCACCCGGTCGGGCCGCACGCCCGCGGCCGGCCGCGGCTGCGCCCGTACCTGCGGCCGCTGCCCTACCTGCGCCCGGCCCCGCCCTCCGGTGCGCCGCACCGCCGCTCCCGGCCGCGCACCCTGGCCGCCGGGGTGGTGCTCGGCGGGATGACCGCCTGCGGCTTCGCGTTCACCGAGAACGCCCTCTACCTGGGCCGGGCCTTCACCAGCGACCAGCGCCAGCGGCTGGACAGCATCGGCCTCGGCGACCCGCCCAGCCTGCGCGACTTCGACAGCACCGTGCAGACCTTCGTGCTGCGCGCCCTGCTCTCCCCCTTCGCCCACCCGCTGTTCACCGCGCTCACCGGGATCGGCCTGGCCCTCGCCCTCACCACCGCGCGGCGCTGGCTGGCCCGGCTGGCGGTCCCGGCCGGGCTGCTGCTGGCGATGGCGCTGCACGGCACCTGGAACGCCGCCGCCGACCTCGGCACGGACGGCTTCCTGGTGGTGTACGGGGCGCTGATGGTGCCCTGCTTCGCCGCGCTGGTCTGCTTCGCGGCCTGGGCGAGGTGCCGCACGGGCCGGCACGCGGCGCCCGCCCGGCGGCGGGCCGCCCGGGTGCCCTGAACAGGTGCCTGCGGAGGAGCTCGAGCGGTGCCTTCAAGAGGTGCTCGGGGAACCGATTTCCCATCTCGGCGACTTCCACGTATTGTTGTGTTTACCGACGCGGGGTGGAGCAGCTCGGTAGCTCGCTGGGCTCATAACCCAGAGGTCGCAGGTTCAAATCCTGTCCCCGCTACTCAGTAGCGGAAAGGCCCGGAGGATTCTTCCTCCGGGCCTTTCGCATGTCCGGGTACGGGCGCGGCACGTTCCTGCCACGAAGCTGTAACAGCGGCCCGTCCGACGATCACCTGTCAGGGACCTGAACCATACTGAGGAAAAATTCATCCAATTGGGGGGCCGCACGGGCCACCCCGGACAGGAATCACCACATGCTGTCGAAGCGCCTGGTCAGCACCGCCGCGATATGCCTCGTCCTGGCCGCCGGCACCGCCGCGTGCGGCAGTGCCACGAGCGACGGGAAGGCGGGCTCCGCGCAGAAGCTCGACACCGGCAAGCTCAGCGCCCAGGACATCGAGAAGCAGGCCAAGGAGGCCCTGGCCTCCGCGACCTCCCTCAAGATGGCGGGCACCGTCGACACCGGTGACGGTGCGATGGAGCTGAACCTGACGATGGACAACAAGAGCCAGTGCACCGGCACCATGGCGATGCCGGGCATGGGCAAGTTCGAGATCATCAGCGACGGCAAGACCTCGTACGTCAAGCCGGACACCGCCTTCTGGACCGCCGTGGGCGGCCCGAACGGCGCCAAGGCCGCCGAGCTGTTCAAGGGCCGCTACCTGACCGGCTTCGAGAGCGACCCGTCGATGGGCTCCCTCACCAAGGTCTGCAACCTGGCCGACTTCAGCAAGAAGATCGCCGACGGCAAGAGCAGCGGCGACAAGGTCGAGAAGGGCTCCGCCGGCGACGTCAACGGCGTGAAGACCTTCAGCCTGAAGAGCACCGACTCCAAGGGCGAGGTCACGACCCTCCAGATCGCGACCGAGGGCAAGCCCTACCCGGTGCGGATCGAGCACGCCGGCGCCAAGGACGGCAACGGCAAGATCGACTTCAGCGAGTTCGACAAGCCGCTGACCGTCCAGGTCCCGTCGGCCGACAGCACGATCGACTTCACCAAGTTCAAGGACCAGCTCAAGACCGCCTGAGCGGCGGACGCGGGGACCGCGAAATAATCCGTTGCCTCCGGCCGGAGCGCTGCCTAGGCTGGCAGCACACTGAAGGGAGGTGATCCTGAGTTGAGTACCGTCAGGATGCGTGAGGTGGCTGCTCGCTAGAGCCGCCCCTGCCTGCGCAGGGTGAGGCCCCAGGCCTCCGGCAGGCGAAATCCACAGCAGTCACCCGGCCCGCGGGCTCACCGGTACATCCCCGGTGCCTCGGCGCCTGGCCAGTGCACGGGCCGGCGTAGAGGAGCAGCCCGCGGGTCGTCTGCGTTCCCGGGGAGCTTCCGGCACTTCGCCGGAGGCTCCCCGTGGCGTGTCCGGGGAGGGCCGTCGCGTGTCCGGGGCGGGGCCGCGGCGCTAGAGTCTGCGCGGGTTCCGGAGCGGAGCGGCGCGGGCACAGGGGGTAGGCGATGGCGAAGGCGCGGCGGCGGGACGGCGGGGCGGCCCTGCGGACGGCGCGGTGGGGCGCCACCGGGGTACTGGCCGGGACGGGGCTGCTCGGACTGCTGCTGTTCGCGCTCGGCCGGGAGCACGCCTGGCAGGCGCTCGGCGGCGGACTGGTCGTGGTCGGGGCCTCGGTGGTGCTGGGCGGCGGGCTGGGCTTCCTGTTCGGGGTGCCCCGGGTCCGCGGTGGCGGCACCGGTGAGCCGCAGGGCTCGTACGCGCCGAACACCAATCTGGAGCAGGTCTCGGACTGGCTGACCAAGGTGCTGCTGGGCGTCGGGCTGACCCAGCTCGGCTCGCTCGGCGAGCGGCTGCACGACCTCGGTACGGCGCTGGCGCCCGCCCTCGGCGGCGGCCCGGAGGCGGTGCCGTTCGCGGCGGCGCTCGTGCTGTACTTCCTGGTCTTCGGCTTCCTGGCCGGCTGGCTGGTGACCAGGCTGGCGCTGCCGCAGGTGCTGACCGAGACCGACCAGGCGCTGGACCTCTTCCTCGCCGGGCAGGACCGCGACCGGCACGGCGACAAGGTCGGCGCGGACGACCTGCGGGTCCGCGCGATGCAGCAGCTCGGGCTGCTGGGCGGCAGCGCGGAGCGCCAGGCCGCCCTGGCCGGGCAGCTGCCGCCCGCCTCCGGTGCGCCGGCCGGGCCGGAGGGCGTGGTGGCGGAGGTCCGCTCGACCGCGCGGCGCTCGGCGCTGACCGCGGACCAGGTGCGGGCCCTCTTCGCGGACGGCTCCGAGGGCCGACGGATCCAGGCGCTCGCACTGATGCAGGGCGACCCGGCGCTGGCGGACCTGCCGAGCGTGCTGGACGCGATCGAGCACCCGCGCTCGGACTTCGAGCAGTACCACGCCCTGCTGGCCGCCCGGGGGCTGCTCTCCTGGCTGCCCGCCGCCGGGGCGCAGCGGCTGCGGGACGCGGTGGCGACGCAGCTGGTGGACCCGCGGGGCATCCCGTACGGGTCGGACCGCAGCTGGCTGGCGGAGAAGATCCTGTCCCGGCTCCAGGGGACGGCCCTCGTGCCGGAGCAGCCGGCCCGGCCCGCCCCGCAGGCCGTACCGGCCCAGCCGGGCGGGCCGGGCGGGCCGGGCGGGCCGTCGGCCGCGGGGACCTCCTGACCGGGGGAACTACCGGACGGTGAAGCGCAGTTCGGGGCGGTCCCAGGTGATCCTGCCGTGCGCGGGGAAGGTGCCGACGCGTTCGGCGCCCACCCGCAGGTAGAAGCGCTCGGCGTCCGGGTGGGAGACCACCAGCACGCTGGCGATGCCGGCCGTGCGGGCCTGCTCCAGCATGTGCGCGATCAGCTCGCGGCCGGTGCCGCGCCCCTGGGCCTCGTCGGCGACGAACATCAGGTCCAGTTCGGCCGGTTCGCGGATCAGCCCGTAGAAGCCGAGCAGTTGGTCGGTGGCCGGGTCGAGGGCGAGGAACACCTCGTGGCCGGCGATGTAGTCGGGCGTCACCCGGTAGCCGTCGATCATCGGTGCGTACTCGCCGTGGTAGGCGGAGGAGGCCTGGATCAGGTCGGTGAGCCGGTCGGCGTCGGTCGCCTCTGCGCGCCGGATAGTCGTCTCGATCATGGCGGCGAGTATAGGGGCAAACTGGAGTAGTGACTATTACATGACCGGCTGCCCGGCCGCCCGGCGTCGTCGGTCGGCGGCCCGCAGCACCAGGACCCGCACGGTGCGGCCGTCCACCGGCCCCGGACAGCGGAGGATCTCGCTGGCTATCCGGCGCTCGCCGAGCGCGTACCGCAGCGGGTCGAGGTGGCCGCAGCGGCGGCCGTGCCCGTCGTTCAGCGGCTGGACCCGGACCTCGCCGTCCGGGGAGGTGACCCGGACCAGCTCGGTCAGCGCCGCCAACTGGCGCTCCGGGCCGAAGACTTCGGGGTAGGCGAAGATCAGGTAGCCGCTCAGGGTGAGGGCGAAGGCGCCGTCCGCGAAGGGCAGCCGGGGCAGCGCGGCGGCCACGTACCGCTGCGGGTGGGCGGCCGAGTCGGCGGCGAACAGCCGGCGGGCCCGGTCCCAGCCGCGCAGGTACCGCTCGGGCCGGTACGGGCGGGGCGAGGGGTGGAGCCACGGGCGGGCGGTCATCGAGGCGGCCATCGCCGCCCGGGCGGCCAGGGCGAGGTCGGCGACCACCGGCGGCGGCAGCGCGTACGCCGGGTCGACGGCGACCACCCGGCAGCCCAGTTCGCGCGCCTCGGCGGCCAGGCCGGCCGCGCCCCCGGGGCAGTCCAGCAGCGGCCCGGGCAGGGCGGCGAGCCGGGCCCGGGTGAGGCCGAACAGGGCGCAGTACTCGTCCAGCGGACGGGAGGTGACCAGCACGTCCGGGAGGGCGGGGTGAGGGCCGGCGGCCACCCGGCCATCCGAACACGGAGCGGCCCCGCCCGCATCCGGGAGGGGTCCGGGACGCGGGCGGGGCCGTCGGGCCTGGGTGGAGCCGGGCGGTCAGCGGCCGAGCAGGCCCTGGGCGGCGGCCCGGTTGACGTTGGTCAGGCCGCGGACCAGCTGGGTGGTGAGGAAGACCAGCAGCACCCCGAGGAGCGAGAGCCCGGCGATCTGCCAGGGCGCCTCGATGTCGTACACGTGCCGGATGTCGTGGCTGTCGTAGAAGTCGAACACCCGGTACCCGTGCCAGGAGGTGTAGGTGGGGAAGACCCAGTGGTACAGCGGGTAGAGCGCCGCCGCCCAGCCGAGCAGCAGGAACACCAGCGTCACCGCGAAGCTGAACACCGCCCAGGGGAGCATCAGCACCTGGTACAGCACAGCCTTCCAGCCGGCCCCGTCCGCCAGCCGCGCGGTGACCGCGCCCCAGCTGCCCTGGCGGACCCGGCGCACCGGCTCCGGGCCGGGGACGTCCAGGGCCAGCATGCCGCGCACCCGGGCCCGCTCCAGCCGGCCGAAGCCGCGGGCCGTGGCGGTCAGGGCGCCCAGCACGGGCAGGCCGAGCGCGGTGACGAAGGTGGCGAGGCCGAAGCAGAACATCGTGACCGCGACGGCGAAGCCGAGGATCGCCACCGGCAGGCCGGTGAGCGCGTAGCCGACCTCGCGGTAGTAGTACGCCGAGAACGGGGCCCGCCACAGGGCCGGACGCCGCTCGGTCCGCCGGGCCCGGACGGGGCGCGGGTCGTCACCGCGACCGCCCAGAACGTCCCACTCCCGGTCCTCCACGCTGCGGCTGCTGCTCATGTTCCCGGCCCCCGGCCCCTCGTGCTGTCGTCTGTCGCTCGTTCGTCCCGCTGACTGCGTCCAGTCTGGTGGACGCGCCGCCCGGCCGTGATCCGGAGGCCTGGCGGATCCGGGGTGGGGTTAACCCCCCTCCACCCGGGCGGCCGGGCCCGGCCACTCCTCGGCGAGCAACGTGAAGAGGTACGCGTCGGACCCGTCGGACCGAGGCCGCCCCTCCGGCCGGAAGCCCAGCCGGGTGAGCACCCGGCCGGGGGCCGGGTTGGCCGCGGCGGTCCGGGCGGTCAGCCGGTGCAGGCCCAGGGTGCCGAAGGCGAAGTCGCGGAGCAGGCCGACGGTCTCGCCCGCGTAGCCCCGGCCCCAGGACCCGCGGGCCAGCACGCACCCGAGGTCGGCGGCGCCGAGCCCGTCGAGGGTGAGCGCGGCCTGCCCGATCGGCGTCGCGTCCCCGGGCTCCTCGGCGTCGGCGATCCTGGTGACGGCGAGCCGGTAGGTGTCCCGCTCCTCGGCCATCGCCTCCTCCAGGTAGAGCTCGATCTGGTCGGCGCAGTCCTCCCGGCCGCTCGGCCCGAAGGGCAGGTGGCGGGTGACCTCGGGGTCGCCGAACAGCGCGTGCAGCGCGTCCACCTCCTCCTCGGTGTGGTGGTACTCGCGGACGGCCAGGCGCGGGCCGGTGAGTCGTACGGGGACCATGGCTGCCGACCCTATCCCCGCCCGGCGGCTACCGTTCGGACTATGAACGACGAAGACCTGCGGCTCGCCCCGCGCACCAAGGCCGCCGACCTGCTCGCCTGGGCGGCCGAGCAGGGCCGCGCGCCGGTGGCCGAGGGGCCGCTGCGCGCGGTGCTGGCGCTGCTGGAGCTGGGCGAGGGCAGGATGCACGACGGCTGGCCCGAACTGACCTCCGACGCGGTGGAGCACCTGCTGTACGAGCGGCTCCACCTGTACGTCCAACCCGCGCCCGAGGAGGACCCGTTCGCCTACGGCGACGCCGTCCGGCTGCTGGTCGACCACCAGCGGGCGTCCCGGCGGCTGAACGCCAAGCGCCAGGAGCGGCTGCACGCGGAGGCCGAGTGGCAGGGCGAGGTCGCGGCCGGGCTGCTGCGCCGCGCCGACCTGGTGACCTGGCCCCGGCTGTACGCGCTGCTGCTGCACGCGTACGGGGTGGACGTCACGGACCCGGCGGCGGTGCGGGACTGGCTGGCCGGCTTCGGGGAGCTCCCGGAGGAGGAGCGGCTGGCCGCGTACGAGGCGCTGGCACCGGCCGGCTGGCTGGACGAGCCGGACGAGCAGGGCTGGGGCCCGGGCCGGGTGCTGTCGGTCGGCATGGCCACGGACGGCGCGCGGCGGCTGCTGGAGCAGGGCCTGATGCGGCGCAGCTACCGCAACCTGGCGGAGCTGACCGCGCTGGGGCGGCCGATGCCGGAGGAACTGGCCGGGGACTTCGGGCGGTTCGAGGAGGCGGCGGTCGAGGCGGCGCTCGACCTGTTCGGCGGGTGGACGGTGCCGGGGCTGCCGCGGCTGCTGGTGACGGAGTTCCCGGAGCTGGCGCCGGAGCCGGGCCAGGAGGAGATCGAGGCGTACCTGGCGCAGCTGCCCGCCGAGGAGTGAGACGCCGCGGCGAAGCCCCCGGTCCGGTGCTGGTGCTCCGGGCCGGGGGCTTCGCGCTGGGTCCGCCCGGGCGGGTGCCTCAGGGCGGGTGCGTCAGGGGTTGAGGCCGCGCTGCTGGAGCCAGGGCTCCGGGTCGACCGGGGCGCCGCCGCCGGGGCGGACCTCCATGTGCAGGTGCGGGCCGGTGACGTTGCCGGTCGCGCCGACCTTGCCGATCTGCTGGCCGGCGGCGACCTTGCCGGAGCCCTTGGTGATCGCGGAGAGGTGGCAGTACCAGATCTCGGTGCCGTCGGGCAGGGTCTCGACGATCCGGTAGCCGTACGAGCCGGCCCAGCCGGCCGAGGTGATGGTGCCCTGGCCGAGCGCGTGGACCGGGGTGCCGGTGTCGGCGGCGAAGTCCAGGCCGGTGTGCAGGTTGGCCCAGTAGCGGGCGCTCTGGCCGTAGTGGGCGGAGAGCCGGTAGTCCGTCACCGGGAGGGTGAGGGCGGCGGCCTTGGCCCGCTCGGCCTCCTCGGCGGCGCGCTTGGCCTCGGCCTCCTTGGCGGCGGCCTTGGCCTCCGCCTCCTGGGCGGCCTGGAGCCGGGCGGTCTCCTCGGCGGCGGTGCGCTGGCTGTCGGCCTGGTTCTGGATGCGGGCGGCGAGCGCGAGGCCGGGGTCGGCGGAGAGGGCGACCGCCGTCTCGTCCGGGGCCTCGATGGCGGGGGCGGCGGCCGGGGTCGCCGAGGTGAAGCCGGTGGCACCCAGGGTGGCGGCGACGGCGGTGACGCCGAGCAGCGGGGAGGTTCCGCGGGTCTGACGCGGCATCCGGTGGCGGTTGGTCTCGGCCTCCGCGGCGAAGTCCTCCGGGCCGAAGGCCTCGGGGCCGTCCGGACCGGGGTGGTCGAGGAGCTGGGTACCGGCTGCGAAGCCGGCCGGGTGTGCCGGGGTGTGCGTCGACGCCACGGAGGCGCGCTCCTTTCCTTCCTTCGCGCCTACCGGGTTAGCTGACGGGTTCGGAGCAGGAAGGTCTCCTACGGCCGGGCCGGAGCCCCGCCGATTCACCCCAAGGAACGTGGTTCCCCGGCTCCCTGACCTGCCCGGAGGCCGGTCGGTGGGATTAGGCGACGGCGCACGGTGCCGTCTGGGTACGGCGTTGACAACCGCGCTGCGTTATCAAACGTTAATCCTAGGAGGCTCTGATTCCAAGCCATCCGTTCGGAGCAGCCCCGCGGCAGGTGATCGGACGTCAACGAACGGTCCCTCATGCACGGCCCCATCTGAGTACGCCTACTCATGTGCGGCCCGGCCGGGCCGCAGCATCCTGACGCCATGAGCGCACCGATGCAGACCCGCACCACGGCCGCCTACTACCTCCAGGCCGTCCTGTCCTTCGCCCTGTCGGGCACCGCCCTCGCCGTGGGGATCGTCTACCTGCCGGTCGGCGGGTGGACCCGGGCCTTCCTCGGACTCGGCCTCCTCTTCACGGTCAGCTCCGCGTTCACGCTGGCGAAGGTGATCCGGGACCGGCAGGAGTCCAACGACATGGTCACCCGGGTGGACCAGGCCCGGCTGGAGAAGCTGCTCAGCGAGCACGACCCGTTCAAGGTCGAAGGGGTCTGACCGCTCCCCCCTCTTCTCCGACGCCTCCGACGCCTCCGACGCCTCCGACGCCTCCGACGCCCGACCGCTTGACGGCTAAGGCTATTAGCCTTAGCTTTATGGCTATCGGCAGCAACGCCGATGCCCCGCACCGGCGGCCCGAGGAGGACCCCATGAACGGCACCATCACCCCGAGCACCCAGTACCTCACCGTTCCCGGCGGCCGGATCGCCTACGACGACACCCGGCAGGGCGACGGCACCCCGGTCGTCCTGCTCCCCGGCATGCTCGACAGCCGGGCCGCGTACCGGCACCTGCGCCCGCTGCTCGTCGCCGCCGGCCACCGGGTCGTCACCATGGACCTGCGGGGCTTCGGCGAATCCTCGATCACCTGGGACGACTACGGCCCCGCCGCCCTCGCCGGCGACGTCCTCGCCCTGCTCGACCACCTCGGCATCGAGCGCGCCGTCCTCGCCGGGAACTCGTACACCGGGGCGACCGTCGTCAAGGCCGCCGGGGACGCCCCCGAGCGGGTCGCCGGGATCGTCCTGCTCAACGCCTTCGTCGAGAACCCGCCGCAGGGCGCCCTGATGCGCGGCGCCATGGGCCTGATGGGCGCCGCCCTCGTCCACTGGCCGGCCGCCTGGGGCTTCTACCTGCGCCGGATGGCCTTCCCCGGCGCCAGGCCCGCCGACTTCGACGCGTACGTGGACGGGCTGGTCGCCGCGCTGCGCACCCCGGGCCGGAAGACCGCCACCCGCGGGTACGTCCACGGCGACTCGGCGCCGGTCGGCTGGACGGCCGCGGTGCGGTGCCCGGCCCTGGTCGTCATGGGCAGCAAGGACCCCGACTTCCCGAAGCCGGAGCTGGTCGCCGACCGGCAGGCCGCCGCGCTCGGCGCGCGGAAGGCGATGATCGAGGGGTCCGGGCACTACCCGATGGCCGACAACCCGGCGGCCACCGCGGACGCCCTGCTGCCGTTCCTCGCCGAGCTCGGCTGAGCCCCGCCCGTCCGCTGCCCGCCCCTGCCCGACCTGATCCGTACGGAGAGCCCGAACCCATGCCCCGCGTAGGACTGACCCCCGACCAGGTCGTCGACCACGCCCTCGCCCTCATCGACGAGCAGGGCGCCGAGGCCCTCACCCTGGCCTCCGTCGCCGCCCGGGCCGGGGTCGCCACCCCCTCGCTGTACAAGCACGTCAGCGGCGGCCTCGCCGAACTGCGGCGGCTGATCGCCGTCCGGGTCACCGGGGACCTCGCCGACCGGCTGGCCGAGGCGGCCGTCGGACGCAGCGGGGACGACGCCGTCGCCGCCGTGCTGCGCGCCTACCACGCGTACGCCACCGAGCACCCGCACCGCTACAACGCCCTCCCCCAGGCCCCGCAGCCCGACGACGACCTGGCCCGGGCGGCCGCCCGGCTCGTCGGCGTGATCATCGCCGTGCTGCGGGAGTACGGGCTCGACGGCTCCGAGGCGGTCCACGCCGCCCGCACCGTGCGCTCCGTCGCCCACGGTTTCGCCTCCCTCACCACGGCCGGCGCCTTCCAGCTCACCGAGGACCTCGCCACCACCCAGGACCGCCTCATCGCCACCCTCACCACCGGCCTCCGCGCCTGGCCCGCGTAAGCGGCCGGCCCGGAACCGGGCCCTGCGCAGGAAGTCGGCCCGGCCGACTTCCCGCGGTGGCGGTGGTGCTGGTGCGGCGCTTCGGTCGGCCTTCGCCGGTGGGGGAAATGGGGTATCAAGGACCAGTGCCCCTGGAGCCCGCCGGCAGTCCGACCGCGCGCAGTGCGATGCGCTGCGTGCGGCTGCTGCTGGGCTGCACCAGCGCGGCCGAGCTGCTCGGCACCGTCCTGGCCGAGGGCCCGAGCTGGATCACCGGCGAGGGGTCCGCGCTGTACCTGCTGGACTCCGCCGGAATGCTCCGGCTGACCGCCTCGCACGGGCTGCCGGACTGGGCGCACGAGCGCTACAGCGTGGTCGACCCGGCCGGTGAGCTGCCCGCCGCGATGGCCCTGCGGCTGCGCCGCCCGTACCTGCTCAGCCCCGAGCACACCAGCGTCGACTACCCGAACCGGAACACCGGCATGGGCACCGGGATGGTCGCCGTGATCACCCTGCCGATGGTCGTGGACGAGCGGCCGATCGGTGTGCTGGCCCTGGCGCTGGCCCACCGGGGCACCGTGCCGCGCCGCGACCTGGACGTCCTGGAGACCCTCGCCGAGGCCTGCGCCCACCGGCTGGCGCACCTGCTGGACCACGCCGACGCCCACCTCCCGTACGGCACCCGGGCACCGTACGGCGTCCGGTTACCCGAGGACCCGCGGGCGGCGGACGGCCGCCCCGCCGGGCTGGCCCACCCGCTGCTGTCGCTGGCCGTGCGGGCCGCCGGGCACGGGGCCTTCGAGCGGGACCTGGTCACCGGGGAGAGCTACTGGGACGCCGAGGCGTTCCGGCTGGCGGGCCGCCCGCCCGCCCCGGACGGCGCCGCCCCCGAGCTGGACCGGCTGGTCCACCCGGAGGACCTGCCGGACGTGCAGGCCGCGCTCGCCGAGGCGCTGGCCGCCGGCGGCCGCTACCGGATCGGCTACCGGGTGCTGCGGCCCGGCGGCAAGGTCGCCCGGGTCGAGGAGTCCGGCGAGGTGATGCTGGACGTGCACGGGCGGCCGGTGCGGATCGCCGGGCTGCTGGCCGAGGCCGGGCACCGGGAGCCGCCGCCGGCCGAGGGGCGGAACTCCCCGGCCGCCGCCCGGACGGCGCTGCTGCTGACGCTCACCCGGGCGCTGTCCCGGGCGGTGACCGTCCGCGACGTCACCACCGCCGTCACCGATGTCGCCCGCCCGGCGCTCGGCGCCGCCGGCATCGTCCTGGACCTGGTGGACGAGGGCCGGCTGCTGCCCGTCTCGCACACCGTGTACGGGGGCCCGCGCCGCACCGAGCTCACCCGTCTGGCGGACCTGTCCGAGTCCGTGATGCAGCGTTCGCTGGCCCGCTCCGCCCCGCTGTTCAGCGAGCCCGCCGCCGCCCGCACCCGACGCGACCCGCTCACCCCGGCCGCCTGGGCGGTGCTGCCGCTGGTCGCCTCCGGGCAGCAGGTCGGCTCGTGCCTGATCACCTTCGCCGCCGAGCGGGCGTTCAGCCGCGAGGACCGCACCCTGTACTCGGCCTTCGCCGGCATCCTGGCGCAGTCCCTGGAGCGGGCCCGGCTGTACGACACCCACCACCACCGGGCCTCCGAGCTGCAGCGGGCGATGCTCCCGCGCACCCTGCCGCGGCTGGCCGGGATCGCCAGCGCCGCCCGCTACCTGCCGAGCACCGAGGGGATGCAGATCGGCGGTGACTGGTACGACCTGCTGCGGCTGCCGGACGGCCGGATCGGGCTGGTGATCGGCGACGTCCAGGGCCACAACGCGGAGGCCACCGCGGTGATGGGCCAACTGCGCAGCGGGCTGCGGGCGTACGCGACGGACGGGCACGACCCGGCCGCCACCCTGACCCGCACCAGCCGGCTGCTGGCCGAGCTGGACACCGAGCTGTTCGCGACCTGCCTCTACCTGACCCTGGACCCGGCCGACGGCGTGCTGACCGCGGCCCGGGCCGGGCACCCGGCGCCGGTGCGGATCACCGCCGACGCCGCGGCCGTCGAGCTGGAGCTGCCGGGCGGGCCGCCGCTGGGGGTGGCCCCGGAGCGGCCGTACCCGCTGGCGGTGGAGCGGCTGGCGGTCGGCGAGACGCTGCTGGCGTACACCGACGGGCTGGTCGAGGACCGCGAGGAGGACTACGACGAGTCGGTGCAGCGGATGCTCGGCGGGCTCGAACTGTGGGCGCGGCAGACCGGTCCGGGGCGGATCGGCCCGGCGCCGGCGCTGGAGCGGCTGGCCGATCTGCTCACCCTGAACGTGACCGAGCGGCGGTCCCGGCCGGACGACGTGGCGCTGCTGCTCCTGCACCGGACGGCGCCCCTTCCGTAACACCGTGCGCACAGGCCCCACACATCACCGGACGCGATCCGGCCGGGCGGCTCGATCCCGACGTTCCCGGCGGTGCCGGTCGGGCCGCTCCGATACCTCGTCAGGCGGTGGGATCGGGGTCGAACGATTGCCGATTGACGCCGAATTGACTCGATATTGACGAGATCCGGTCACTTGGCGAGATCCGTTCACACCTTCGTAGGATCATCACCCTAGAATTCGCGGCGTGACGATGACTCAGTGGTCCGTAACGGCAACCGGCGTACTCGCCGTCCTCGCCCTCGTGGCCGCCGCGCGGTACCGCGCCGTGTCCGTCACCCAGCGCGGCCGCGCCGACCGGCTGCGCGGCGAACTCCTCGCCGTCCAGGAACAGCTGGCCACCGAGCTCTCCCGCCGCGGCGCCGAACTCGCCGCCGTCCAGCAGGAGCAGGAGCACACCGCCTCCACCCAGCGGGCCTTCCTCAGCGTCGCCCGCCGGATCCTGGTGATGGCCCACGACCAGCAGGCGCTGCTGGACGAGATGGAGCGCACCCACGACGACCCGACGCTGCTGGAGGGCCTGCTCAAGGCCGACCACGCGGCCGCCCAACAGGCCCGGCTGGCCCAGACCCTGGCCGTGCTGTGCGGCGCGCGGGCCGGCCGGCACTGGCCGGAACCGGTCTCCCTGGAGGACGTCGTCCGCGGCGCCCAGTCGCGCATCCTGCCGTTCCAGCGCGTGGTGGTGCGCAGCCGGACCGAGACCGCGGTGGTCGGCGCCGCCGCCGAGGCGCTGATCCACGCGATCGCCGAGCTGCTGGACAACGCCACCCGCTACTCCCCGCCCAGCACCCAGGTGTTCGTCACCCTGATGCCGGTCCACAACGGCGCCGTCATCGAGATCGACGACGGCGGCGTCGGCATGCCGGAACAGGCCGTCGCCAAGGCCGCCGCCGCGCTGGCCGGCGGCAGCACCCTGGAGGTCTCCCGGCTCGGCGAGGTGCCGCAGCTGGGCCTCGCCGCGGTCGGCCGGCTCGCCGAGCAGTACGGCTTCCGGGTCACGCTCAGCTCGGCGCCCTCGCCGTACGGCGGCGTGCGGGTGGTCCTGCTGCTGCCGAACGCGCTGCTCACCGAGCCGCTGCCGCCCACCGTCCCCGGCCTCGGGCCGGACGACCGGGCGTTCAACCCCGGCCCCCGGCCGGCCTCTCCCGCCGGCCACCCCCTGGTGGAGACCCCGCCGCCCGGCCGGCACGCCGCGACCGGTGACACCCCTCCCCCGCTGCCCCGCCGGAGCCACCGGCGCGGCCGCACGGGCCGCCCCGCCCAGCACGCCGCTCCCCCACCGCCGCCCGCGCCGCCCTACCGCTCGGCCCGGGACGCGCAGGCGTTCATGGCGATGTTCCAGGCCGGGACGGCCAGCGGCCGTTCCGCCGCCCGGGCCCAGTCCACCCCTTCCCTTCCCGCTTCCCCCCGACTTCCCCAGCGCTCCGGAGAGTTCCATGACCACCACCCCTGATCTCGGCTGGCTGCTCGCCGACATCATCGCCGTCCCGCAGGTCCAGCACGCCGTCGTCGTCTCCAACGACGGCCTGGAGATCGGCCGCAGCGCGGGCATCCCGCGCGACGACGCCGAACGGCTCGCCGCCGCCTGCTCCGGACTGCAGTCGCTGGCCCGCGGCGTCGCGACGGGCTTCGGCGGACCGGGCAGCGCCACCCGCCAGATCATCATCGAGTACGGCGGCGGCTACCTCTTCGTCGTCGCCGCCGGGGCCGGCGCGCACCTGGCCGTGGTGGCCGGCGAGGCGGTCGACGCCGGCCTGGTCGCCTACCAGATGCAGGTCCTGGTCGAGCGGATCGGCACCCACCTCACCAGCCCGCCGCGCGTCGACCACGCGGCGGGGGGCCACCGGTGAGCGGCCCGGTCCGGCCGTACGTCATCACCGGTGGGCGCAGCCGCCCCACCCGGTCCGATCTGGCCGTGGAGAGCCTGGTCAGCGCCGTGCCCGGACCATTAGGACTGCCCGAGCCGCCGGACCTGCCCGAGCACGAGCTGATCAACCGTGAGCACCGGCGCATCCTCGCGCTCTGCCACAGCCTGCTGTCCGTCGCCGAGGTGGCGGCCCACCTGGGGCTGCCGCTCGGCGTCGTCAAGGTACTGGTCGGTGACCTCTGGGACCTCGGCGCCGTGCAGGTGCTCCCGCCCGTCCCCCAGGCCGAACGCCTGCCCGCAACCCTCTTGGAGGAGGTGCTCGTTGGCCTCCGCCAACTCCGCTGAAGCCGTCCCCGACGCCCCGGACGCACCGGGCGCCACGGACGCCGCCGGGTCCGCCGCCGGGCCGCAGTACCTGCCCTCCTCGGTGCAGGGCGCGGTCAAGATCCTGGTCACCGGTCCGTTCGGGGTCGGCAAGACCACCCTGGTCGGCTCGCTGAGCGAGATCACCCCGCTGCGCACCGAGGAGACCATGACCGCCGCCAGCGCCGGCATCGACGACCTCACCGGTCGCGCCGGCAAGACCACCACCACGGTGGCGCTGGACTTCGGCCGGATCACGCTCAACTCGCGGCTCGCGCTGTACCTGTTCGGCACGCCCGGGCAGCAGCGGTTCTGGCCGCTCTGGGACGACCTGTCGCGCGGCGCGCTCGGCGCCATCGCCATGGTCGACCTGCGCCGCCCGGACGAGAGCTTCGACGTGCTCGGCCGGCTGGAGGAGCAGCGCATCCCGTTCGCGGTCGCGGTCAACACCTTCCCGGACACGCCGAGTTACCCGGAGGAGGAGCTGCGCTCGGCGCTGGACCTGCTGCCGGAGGTGCCGATTCTGCACTGCGACGCGCGCGACCGCCGGCAGTCCTACGACCTGCTGATCGACTTCGTCGACCACCTGCACCGCAACTCGATCCTGGAGCTCCAGGGATGACCTCCCCCGAACACCCGGGAGCCCCCGGGTGCCCCGTCGCCCACGGCGGCGGACGGCCCGGCGGGCTGCCCGTGGGCGTGCCGCTGACGCCGCTGTACGGCCCGGCCGTCGCCGAGGACCCGCACGGCCTCTACGCCCGGCTGCGCGAGCGCTACGGCCCGGTCGCCCCGATCGAGCTGGAGCCCGGGGTCGAGGCCTGGCTCGTCCTCGGCTACGCCGAGCTGCTCGAACTCACCCGCAACGAGGCGCTGTTCTCCAAGGACTCGCGCCGCTGGCGGGTGCCCGCCGAGGGCCGGCTGGCGGCCGACTCCCGGCTGCTGCCGATGACCTCCTGGCGGCCCACCCTGCTCAACCTGGACGGCGCCGAGCACCAGCGGCTGCGCGCCGCCGTCTCCGACACCCTCGCCCAGATCGACCACCGCCAGCTGCGCGGCACCACCGAGGCCGCCGCCAACGGGCTGATCGACGGCTGGGGCCCGGACGGCACCGCCGACCTGGTCGCCCAGTACGCGCGCCGGCTGCCGCTGCTGGTCTTCACCCAGCTGGTCGGACTGCCGGTGGAGAGCGGGCCCCGGGTGGTCGAGCTGATCAGCCACTTCGTGGACAGCAGCGCGCAGTCGCAGCGCGCCGGACTGGAGTTCCAGGCACTGCTCGTCGACCTGGTGCGCCGCCGCCGGGCCGCCCCCAGCGCCGACCTCACCTCCTGGCTGCTCGCCCACCCGGCCGGGCTGACCGACGAGGAGGCGGTGCACCACCTGGTGGTGCTGATGGTCGCGGGCAACGAGACCTCCATCAACTGGACCGGCAACACGCTGCGGCTGCTGCTCACCGACCGGCGCTTCCGGGCCACCCTCACCGGCGGGCGGCTGACCGTCTCCGACGCGCTGGAGGAGGTGCTCTGGCGCGACCCGCCCACCCAGAACTTCCCCGGCCGCTGGGCCACCGGCGACACCGTGCTCGGCGGCCAGTACATCAGCGCCGGCGACATGCTCGTCCTCGGCCTGGCCGCGGCCAACGCCGACCCGGCCGCGCAGGGCGTCTCGGCCGCCGCGCAGGGCTCGCTCGGCGGCAACCGGGCCCACCTCGCCTGGGGCGCGGGCCGGCACGTCTGCCCGGCCCAGCACCCGGCCCGGATCATCGTCGAGACCGCCGTCGAGACCCTGCTGCACCGCCTGCCGGACCTCCAACTGGCCGTACCGTCCGGCGAGTTGGCCTGGCGCCCGTCCCCGTGGTCCCGGGCCCTGACCGCCCTCCCGGTGCTCTACAGCGCCTTCACCCCGCCCCGCCCGCCCGCCCCCGAGAGGCCCGCATGGACACCACCACCGAATCCGGAACCCGCGCCGAGCCCGTCAGACTCGACCCCTTCGGCCGCGACCAGCACGGCGAGAACGCCCGACTCCGCGAAGCCGGCCCCGCGGTCCTGGTGGAGCTCCCTGGCGGGGTGGTGGTCTGGGCGGTAACCCACCACGACACCCTCCAGTCGCTGCTGTCCGACCCCCGGGTCGGCAAGGACGCCCGGCTCTGGACGACCTTCCGGGAGGGGCGGCTGCCGGAGGGCTGGCCGCTGCTCAACTTCATCGTCGTCCCCGGCATGGTCACCGCCGACGGCGAGGACCACCGGCGGCTGCGCGGACTGGTCTCGCAGGCCTTCACCCCGCGCCGGATAGCCGACCTGGCCCCCGCCGTCGAGGCCCGGACGGTCGCGCTGCTGGACGGGGTCGCGAAGCTGGAGGGCGAGTTCGACCTGCGGCGGCACTTCGCCTACCCGCTGCCGATGCAGGTGATCGGCGAACTGCTCGGCCTCGGGCTGGCGGAGCAGGACGAGCTGCACGAGCTGTCCGACACCATGGTCTCCAGCTCGGCCACCCCGGCGGCGGCGCTGGCCGCGCAGCGGGGCCTGAACGCGCTGCTGGCCTCGGTGGTGGCGGCCAAGCGGGCCGAGCCCGGCGACGACCTGACCACCGACCTGATCGCCGTCCACGAGGCGGGCGACCGGCTCAGCGAGGCCGAGCTGGTCGGCACCCTGCTGCTGATGCTGGTCGCCGGGCACGAGACCACGCTCAACCTGATCACCAACGCCGTCCGCGCCCTGCTCGCCCACCCGGACCAGCTGCGGCTCGTCCTGGACGGGGAGCAGCCGTGGTCGGCGGTGGTCGAGGAGACCCTGCGCTACGACTCCCCGGTCGGGCAGTTCCCGCTGCGCTACGCGAGCGAGGACATCGCGGTCGGCGACGTGGTGATCCGGCGCGGCGAGGCGCTGCTGGCCTCCTACGCGGCGGCCGGACGGGACTCCGGGCACCACCCGGACGCGGACCGCTTCGACCTCACCCGGCAGCCCGCCAAGCACCTGTCGCTCGGCCACGGCCCGCACTTCTGCCTCGGCTCCGGGCTCGCCCGGATGGAGGCCGAGACGGCGCTGCGGCACCTGTTCACCCGCTTCCCGGGGCTGGCCCTCGCGGAGGGCCGGACCGACGAGCCGATCGCCTCGTTCGTCAGCAACAGCGTGCGCACCCTGTGGGTGACGGTCTGAGCCGACCGGTTACCTGAGGGCGGTCCGGGTCGTTCGGCAGGGCATGAAGAAACTCGCCACCCTGGCCGCCCTCACCATGGCGGGCCTCGCCCTCGCCGTCCCGGCGGCCTCCGCCACCTCCCAGACCGCCTCCTCGCCGGACGCCACCGGCGGGCTCACCGACGGCCTCGAAGTCTCCCCCGGCGACCTCGCCCTGCGGACCGTGGGCAAGCTCCCGCTGCTCGGCAAGCCCGCCAACGAGATCGAGGCGATCGGGACCAACCAGATGGCCCACCCGGGGCTCAGCGGGCAGATCCTGAACTGACCCGGCGCTCCGCCACCGGAGCGCGGGCGGCCGGCCGACCCC